>NZ_OY762015.1:2087500-2387500 GCF_963665055.1 uncultured Methanobacterium sp. | reverse complement strand
GGATGTGCAGTGAAGAAAAAGGAGATATTAAAACTGGCAAAAAGGGATTTTGAAAAGGCCTGGGTAGAAACAGGGAAAAACTTGAAAAATCCACACCACGATGATGAGTATCCCCGCCTGCACTTCCAGCCCGGTCGAACCCATCCACTTTCAGACACAATCGCCCAACTCAGACAGGCCTACTTACTCCTGGGATTTGAGGAAACACTCAATCCCCTGTTTATAGAGGAAGAACATGTTTACCGCCAGTTTGGACCAGAAGCCCCTGCAGTTCTAGACCGTTGCTTCTACCTGGCAGGACTCCCCCGACCAGATATAGGGATCAGTATGGATAAAATCGCCCAGATTGAGAGCATGGGTGTTTCACTTGACGAGGATAAAATCAAAGGCATTAAAGATGTTTTCAGAAGTTACAAAAAGGGAGATACCAGTGGAGATGACCTGGTGCACGATGTATCCAGTGCCCTGGAAGTGCTTGATGAAACTGGGCTGCGAGTTATGGAGAAAGTATTCCCTGAACTCAAAGAATTAACTCCCATTTCCAGTAAAACCACTTTACGTTCACATATGACCTCAGGGTGGTTCATAACCCTAGAATCTCTACACCAAAATAGCCAATTACCGGTTAAGTTATTTTCCATTGACCGTTGCTTCCGTCGGGAGCAAAGGGAAGATGCAAGTCACCTTATGACTTATCATTCCGCTTCATGTGTCTGGATGGATGATAAGGTTTCCCTGGATATGGGAATGGCAGTTTCTGAGAGTTTACTGGAATATTTTGGATTTGAAAAATTCAAATTCCTGCCTGATGAGAAAAAATCCAAATACTACATACCCGGGACCCAGACCGAGGTTTACGGATACCATCCCAAACTGAATGAATGGGTTGAAGTGGCCACTTTCGGCCTGTATTCCCCCATTGCCCTTGCCAAGTACGGTATTGACCAGGAAGTGATGAATCTGGGTGTAGGTGCCGAGAGAATTGCCATGATCCTGGGTGGTCACGAAGATATCCGGGAGATGGTTTATCCCCATACTTATGGCAAATGGGGTCTCAGTGACCGGGAAATAGCATCCATGATCCGTATGAACCTGTACCCGGTAACTGATGACGGGCGAAAGTTAATGGAATCCATAATCAACACTGCCATAGAACACGGCGAAACCAAATCCCCTTGTGAGTTTACCACTTTTCAAGGAGAATTTATGGGTAAGGACCTTGAAGTTAAAATTATAGAACCCGAAGCAGGAACAAAACTATTGGGACCGGCCAGTTGGAATCGTGTGCATGTTTATGATGGAAATATCGTTGGTGTGCCACAGCCCGCAGAGATGGAACGTTTCCAGTCTCCAGATGATATTGTAGATGAGGTTCTGGGAAATTTGGGAAAAGAAGTGATGGATGAACTGGCTATTCAGGCCCTTAAAAAAGGTGTTCCAACTGGTATCAGTTATATGGGAGGTGTGGCAGCACAGGCTGCATACCATATGGAGGAGATGGTGGTAAGTGGAGAAGAAGAAATTAAACTACGCACTACCATAGCTAAATCCCCTTCAGATATCAACCTTAAACTGGATGAACTGGCCATGCGCCATATAAACAGCAAAAACAAAGTTATAGACATTAGGGGTCCCATATTTTGTACTATAACTGGAAAAATTAAATAATAAACCTAAGAGGCACATAAGTTAATTTAATACATGACATGAGGAACTATTTTTCCTAACCTGAGGAACTATTTTCCCCATACCTCTAAGTTTCCCTGTCATTTGTAAGCAACCCAGTATTTATTATATTAAATACTTAAACCATGATTTTTCGATGTATTGAGGAAGAATGTAAGGTTTTATGATCCTCGAGATTCGGACTGGCATCCCAGGTGTGCTTCAGGACGTTACCATCCATAGGGTAGGGCAGTTGTTCCAACCATTTGGCAAGAAACCATTGGCAAAAAAATTATTTGGTGAAAGGTATATAAACGTGGCCACCTAAAAAAAACCACACCAGTGATGAATTTCAACTGATTAAAGAAAACAAACACTTGGTGGAGGGGGCTTATAAATGGAAGATATGTGTTTATTGGACACAAAATATCCTTAAAGACTCCAGTAAATATTGTAAAAATAACTTGTGTTTTTAAATTCGTCAATTTACTTAGACAATCCTCTATAAAGCTATAGAAACTTTTAAAAATTTATTAGCGAGGAATTAAATTAAGGGTAATTAGGATTAGAGTGTAATTAAGATAATTGAAGGAATTAATTATGGAAATTAAAGGTAAAATTATCTCAGGAACCCATAAGGGTAGTTATTTTATGTCTTTAGAAGCCTACCAGGAGGAATTCCAGAAAAAACTTAAATTTAAACCATTTCCTGGTACCCTTAATCTGGAAATCTCCAAAGAAAATGCCGGCTTAATCCATGATTTACATGATAGGATTGGAGTCATCAAGGGGACTGGTAACTATGGAGATGTTAAATTCCTCCCAGCAAAACTCAACGGAATAGTTGATGGGGCTATTTTGTTCCCTATTAAAACCCAACACCCATCAGAAATTTTGGAATTCGTTGCTGAGGAAAATCTTCGAAATAAATTTAAATTTAATGATGGAGACAAAGCTACGTTAAAAATAGATTAAAGATTAACCTTTTATTTTTTTAATACAATGCTTAACTGAAATGATTAACTAAATGATTAATTGGAAGGATTAACTAAAAAAATACAATTACATACTATATAAATTGAAAAAGTGTAACTTGCAAAAAACAATTGTTTACTAAACTGCTAAAAAAAATCTACTAAAAAAATTTAACCAGTGATGACATGATAAAAAAAGCCATAGAATCATTCAAAAAGGGAGAAATAGTTTTAATATTTGACAGTGACAACCGGGAGAGGGAAACCGATATGATCATGGCTGCGGAGTTTATGACACCCCAGCACATGACCACCATAAGAAATGATGCAGGTGGTCTTTTCTGTGTCCCAATCTCATCTGAAATCTCCGATAATCTGGGAATTCCATATATGACCGATTTAATGGAGGCAGCCAGTGCAGAATACCCTGTTCTGGCAGAATTAACCCCCAATGACATACCCTACGATGAAAAATCAGCCTTTTCCATAACTGTGAACCACAGGAAAACCTTCACCGGTATCACCGACAACGATCGGGCCTGCACCATCAAAGAACTGGGACTACTGTGTAAAAATGGAAACTTCCAGGATTTCGGTAAATACTTCCGTGCCCCGGGACATGTAACTCTTCTCAGAGCCACCAAAGACCATGTTTTAAAAAGAAAAGGCCACACTGAAATGAGCATTGCCCTGGCGGAAATGGCTGGAATAACACCTGTAGCGGTCTGCTGCGAAATGATGGATGATGAAACCGGCGGTTCAATGAATACCAACAAAGTGGGCGAGTATGCCAAAAAGAATGATCTGGTGTTTTTAAGTGGAGCAGAGTTAATAGAAGCTTACCATGAGTTTAAATGTATTTAAACTTAGAGTATAGCTTTTAATTCTTTTTAAGACCCATTTCGTTTTCCATTTCCTTTTAATTTTTCCTAATTATCTATCCAAACACAGTACTTAATCCAAATAGATTTAAATCCAAATAAAATATTTAAATCCAAAATAGAATATTTAAGATAGATAAATAGCTAAAATGTCTTCGTAAGAACAATAACCAGTAAATTGTGGTTTTTGAGCCATTTTCAGGATTTCATCAACACTAACGTATTTTTCAACTGTTTCCATGGCCTTCAAGCAGAAGTCTTCCAGTTTGAGTTCCACTTCAGGAGTTCCACCACGTACTGCCAGCTGGGCTTTGGGAACACTGGCCACCCAGTCCAGTCCTGTGGTTTTTTTAATATAATTTGATGCATTTTCTGCTATTTTATCATGGTATACCTTGTTCAAGATAGCACCGGTGGTTTTTATACCTAGTTTCTGCAGCATTTGAATGTGTGAAACCAGATCCAGTGCTGCCGTTTCAATACCACCCTTGTTACATCCAGATACCATGATGGTGGGTATGTTACCCGCCCTGGCTATTTCTGCTGCTGAGAATGGTGTTTTTTCGTTTAACAAACCTGTGAAAACACTCATCACTCCCTCGATCAGGATCAGATCGTATGGTTGGCCTTTTAATTCGTTAATGATTTCTTCTAAGTTCTTCCAGCCTAGACCACCTATTTTGATAGATGAGAACTTCACCATTGGCTCTTTGTTCAAGTACAAAGATGGTACAATGTCCCTGGTATCCGGGCCAACCTTTAAAACTCCCACCCTGTATCCTTTCCTCCTAAGAGCCCCTACCATACCGGTGGTGAGGAATGTTTTTCCAGAATCAGAGCCTGTGCTGGCTATCATGAGAAATGGAGGCAGTTCATCTGTTTCCTGATTATTAGGGGAGATTTTACCATCACCCCCTGTATCAGAAGGTAGGTGGTAATCTGCGTAAATGTCAAATCCGATCCCTATTTCACCCTTAATCTTCTTCAAGAGCTCCTGGTTGCCCTGATGGATCAGGTGGATCTCTTCTTCATCGGCATCCATGAACTGGAGAATGTTGCCTGTCAGAGCGGGATTTTCATCCAGAGAACCATGAATCATGGTTCCCACAACATTTCCCTCATCATTACGCACCCCGGCCAGTATTTTACGAGGATTATCCGAATAATCCGTTCTTTTAACCTGTGAAAAAAGTACAGGATGTGCATCTCCCCTTATATCACCATAGGTGTGGCAGTGGAAACCGTTGATTGTTTCACTCACCATTCCAGAGGTGAGGAAAGATTCATCTGTTATTTCAGCTTGAACCCGGTCTGTTCCAATGAGGGGGTGGAAGGTAACATCCAGTATTCCCAGTCCATCACGTTCCACTGGACAGGGAGATTTACGGCCTATATCGGTTTTATGGGAGAGAACCTGGAATCCTGAGCACATTCCCAGTATGAACTTACCCTGATTGTCCATTTTTTTAATAACACTGGCCACTTCAGGGGTGATGCTCTCTGATTCCATGATACTCCCCCCAGGAATTATGAGACCATCCAAGACCTGGTGTGCTTTTTTCCCGTTTATCAAACCATTATCCTTTAATATATGGGTAGGGAGTTTTCCGAAGCTCTCAAAATTGGGTAGTGCCCCTTTAACGTACAGGATGCCTATTTTTTTCATTGGGATCCACAACTGTTTTACTTTTAGGGATTTCTAATTTCTCTAAGGATTTTTAGTCCGTGTATTGGGTTTGAATTGATTTGAAATTAAAAAAATAATAAAAAAATAATAAGCAATAGTTAGTTCAACCGTTCCTGAGCTGCCATTAACTTTACTATTTTTTCATCATCCAGTGGTTTGGCCTGGAACTGCATTCCCACCGGTATTCCCTTCACATCCCCTGCTGGAGTACTGGCTGCAGGTATGCCTGCCAAGTTGGCCATAACCGTCAGAATGTCATAAGCATACATTTCCATTGGTTCCAGTGATGTGCCCAGTTTATGGGGGAGTTTAGGAACTGTTGGTCCTACCAGTACATCCACGTCTTTCAGGAGTCCGGTGATTTCCCTCCTTATAAGTGAACGGGCCTGTAATGCTTTATTGTAGTATTTGCCACTGAATTCTTTCTGGCTGATGTAGGATCCCATCTGTATCCTGCGCAGTACTTCGTCTCCACACACTTCTTCAATGCGTTCCCCGTACTTTCGACCATCGTACTTCCTGGTGGCTGAGAAGAACTCCACATAGTTTATGAGGTAGTAGGTAGGTAGGCATAATTTAAGATAATCGAAGTTTAATTCAACTACTTCTGTCCCTGCCTCCTGCATCTGGTTAATGCGATCTTCAATAATATTAACTATGGGCCCATCAGTGACCTCGAAAAATTCCTTTACTACACCCAGCTTCATGCCTTTAAGTGCATTTTCAGGATCAGTGCTGGATGAAGTGAACTCCGGTACATTCCAGTCGATGGTCGTGCACTCTCGACGGTCCTCTCCGGCAATTACTTCCAACATTAACGCTATACCACTGGCATCCCTGGAAAATGGACCAATTTGATCGAAACTCATGGCCAGATCCAGAAGTCCCTGCCTGCTCACTGCACCATAAGTTGGTTTGAAACCCATCACCCCACAGTGGGAGGCAGGGTTGCGTATGGATCCCCCGGTATCCGAGCCCAAAGCCAGGTCACACATTCTGGCGGCAACTGCTGCTGCACTGCCTCCACTGGATCCCCCTGGTATGCGGCCTGGAGCTGCAGGGTTGTCTGTGTGCCCGAAGAAAGATGTTTCTGTGGAACTTCCAGCAGCGAATTCATCCATGTTGGTCATTCCAATTATAATCCCATCTTCAGCTTTTATACGGCGAACAACCGTGGCATCGTAGCTGCCCTGATAGTTTTCCAGTGTCCGGGAGGCAGCAGTGATATGGAAGTCCTCAACATTGATGTTGCTCTTGATTCCCACCACCATACCAGCCAGTTTTCCAACCTTCTGCCCGTTTTTTATTTTATCATCAATTTCATTGGCCCTTTTCCGGGCTTCATCATAGTTAAGTTCAACAAATGCCCTTATATTAGGATTATGTTCTTCAATTTGTTTTATGAAAGTTTCCAGATTCTCTTCTGAAGTTAATTCATGATTCTTGATTGATTGTGATTTTTCCAAAATATTCATATTCCCACCTAAAGTGTGTGAGTAGCGGATCTGTACCTGTAATGTACCTATCTAGTTAATCATTACCATCATTGATTTAGAAAATTAATCTTATTATATTTACCATTACCAAGATATTTACCCTTTCTGTTGGGTTAAAAATGAAAATATTAAGGTCCACATAACAGCATGCACTTTTTTTATAAATTCATCTGATGTTACTGATTGAACAATTCTGTCTTTTAGAGAAGTTCTGTCATTTTATGGAAACTCATCTTCCATTTTGGAACTCATCTTCCATGAAAACATATCATATATGGAACATATCCCCTAAGAACCTATAATCTAGAGACCCTATTGTCAGGAAAACATATTGTCAAGAAATCTCATCTTCTAAAGAACTTGCATTCTATGTTTTTAAGAACTTTATAAAATCACTGGAAGTCATGTACCCCACATTTCTACGTATTTCTTTACCATTAGCATCAAGGAGTACCATGGTAGGAATAACATTGGAATTAAACCGACTAGCCTGTTCTGGACTGCTGTCGACGTTTATCTTCATAACTGAATATGCAGATAACTTTTGCTGAACATCAGGGTTGTTAAGAGTTTCTGACTCAAATTGCCTGCAGGCCGAACATCTGGGAGCATACAATACCACCAATATGGGGGCATGAGCTGCCTGAATTTCAGGAGGCATCATATCCAGGTAAGATGGACTTATTGAAGAAGATATCCCGGATAAACCAAATAGTAAGATTAAAATAATAACCCCAAATATGCCCACTGCAATAAAACCCTTTGATTGAGCATCTAATGTACTAAAAAATCCTTTATTTCGATTTTCTTTATTTTCAGGAGATTCCTGCCCCGATTTGATTTGAGAATCCGGTTTACTCCTGTGGTTTTTATAGTAATCGTATTTGGTTGAGTAGTAACCTAACTCACCTCCACAATCACATTCCAGTTGGAAGTCTTCAGGAGATTCCCCTTCTTCCAGTTCATAGTAATTTCCACAATCTTCACAGATCAAATAGGGCATGTGCCCCTCCCCTGAATTACTAATAATTTTTAATTAATTTTAATGAAGGACCCCAATTTTCCATTTGATTTACCATTTACCCCATTCTACAATTTACATTCCATTTTATATCTGCACTTTAATTATGCGGAGTTATTAGGCAGAGTTATATGCTGAGTTATTAGAGTATGGTTATTATACTAGGTTATTATGTAGGTATATGCTGTTTTTACAATGCGTTTTACTATGAATTTATAAACTGAAATAAATTTCCCAGATCAAGTACACCCATGAGGTACAGTATCAGTATGAGAATGGGCTGGTGTATGAGGTAAATCAGCAGTGAATGCCGGCCTAAAAAGCTGAATATCCCTGTAAATAGGTTTTTGGAAAGTTCTGGAAGGTGAAATCTTCTTTCATAATTGGGGTAAAGTGTTTTCCCTGCAAAAATACCCAGAGAAACCACTCCCAGCCAGGGTAGTAATGGGAAGTAATCCACGGTTACAAATTCTGCAGGTTTTAAACCTAACCATAACAGCCAGGGATAGCTGACTGTGAACTGGGCCAGGAAAAAACCACTAAATATGAAAATGATTCCAAGGATTAGGTTTGTGTATTTTTTCTTTAAAAATGGATATTCCAGGATTATTGCTATTCCAATGAAATGCAGTACTCCAAATACTATGAAATCCTCGGGTATGAAAATCCATGTTACCAGGGTGATTAGTAACCCCAGAGAAAATATTTTAACTCCCCTTTTGAGATATTTTGGGAAAAGGATCTTTTTTTCCTTTTGAGAACCTATGCGTTCGGCCCGGGTGTAACTCAGAGTAAGGGAAATTCCCACCAGGAACAGGAATATGAAGGCAGTTGTTCTGGCGAACCACCACCAAATTCCAGATGAAACGTTAAATGGGAATATCCCAAAGTAAGTAAGATCAAAGACCAGATGATAGGTAATCATCATCAGTATTGCCAGGCCTCGCAGGACATCTATTTCCCAGAAACGTTTGTTTAAATCAGTCATTTTATTTTTAAGATTTTTTTGGTAAATACGGAGTGAAGTGAGTTCTTATTTGCTTTTATGTGGTGGAGCTTATTAAAATCCCTATGCCCCCCTTATTTCCTAAAAAGTGTTCTTATATGCACAAATAGTTAAAGTTAAATGTTTCTCCCATCATAATAATCCACAGTCAAATCCTATCTAAAAAAACCTTTGATTAATAAAGAATTTGACCATATAAGAAGCGTTTGATTATTTTTTTGATTAATAGTATAATTTAAGAGGTGCAAACATGTCGGGAACTCTTTTACTAAAACAAAGCGAGATTAAAGAACTTATTAGCATGAAAGAAGTTGTTGAATCAGTTGAAACCGCTTTTAAGGCCTATGCAGAGCGTGATGTGCAGATGCCTGCCAAAGAGTACCTATTCTTCCACGAAGGAGATCTCAGGATCATGCCCTGTTACGTACGGAGTAGTGAAGAGGCAGGAGTTAAATGCGTGAATGTGCATCCTAAAAATCCCCTGGAGCACAAGTTACCCACGGTAATGGCAGTCATTGAGCTAGTAGATCCAGCAACTGGATTCCCCCTGGCAGTTATGGATGGAACCCTAATAACCGACCTGCGGACCGGTGCCGCAGCAGGAGTGGCCACCAAATATCTTGCCCGGCCAGACTCTGAGACTTTGGGAATAATTGGAGCTGGAAAACAAGCCTGCACCCAGTTAATGGCCCTGAACGAGGTTATGGATATTACAAAGGCCAAGGTTTTCTGCAGAACCTGCAGTACCCGAACTAATTTTGCTAAAACTGCGTCAAAACTTTATGATTTTGATGTGGAAGCCGTGGAAACTGCTCAAGAAGCTGTGAAGAATGTTGACGTGGTTGTAACCACAACCCCCTCACGGAAGCCTCTGATCAGTGCTGACTGGATCAGCCCCGGAACTCATATCAACGCCATGGGTGCCGATGCCCCCAGTAAACAGGAATTGGAAACCCGGTTACTCTTAAAGTCAAGGATCGTTATTGATTCATGGGATCAAGCCAGCCACAGTGGAGAAATCAATGTTCCTGTCTCCCAGGGAGTCATTAAACAGAAGGATATCCATGCAAAACTGGGTGACGTGATCATTGGAAAAGAAACTGGTAGAGAAGGGGATGAAATCACCATTTTTGACTCCACTGGCTTGGCAGTTCAGGATGTGGTAACTGCAGGGCTTATTTACCGTAGAGCCAGAAAAAAGGGCTTTGGAGTGGATTTTGACTTTATCAGTTAATCAAAAGCCATTTTTTTACTTTTTACAATGGTTTGGAAGTGCAACCTCCCTATTTAGTAAGATATATAGGTTTGAAAGTTCAATCTAGTTCTGGTGATGTGAATGTACCAGAAAGTAAATCGAAGCGAAGTCCTGAATAAAATGGGCCATGTATACGAACGCTTCCGGTTCTTATCCAGAACCCGATCCCTCACAGATGACCAGATTGAAGATATAGACCAGCAGTTATCCCGAATAATAGATGTGCTGAACCAACCCCGATACTAAAATGTGTTAAACCAATTAAGATACTAAGGAAGTGTTGAACCAGTTAAGATACTAAGGATGCACTGAATCAACTCAATATTGACCAATTACAGGTATTACAGTTTTTCAGACTACAAAAGGGATTAAAATAGTAAAGAGACAATATGAATTAGATTATACATAAAATCATACGTAAAACTGTAATTCAATAGGTTAGTATAATTCAATAGTTCATCATTATTACAACGAACCTAGGGGAAATTAAAAATTAGGGGATTGAAAACTTTATTAAAGGATTAATGATGTTATTTACTCCCTTTGAAACTCATTATCGTCAGGAATCGTATCATTCTATTATTCTAAAATTATTATTCTCTAAAAATGAGTTAAAATTCAAATTAATGATTTGTTTGATTTAAATGTGGATAGAAATTATTTTATTTGCGATGGCCTCTTTTTGGGTGGGTTTATCCGGTGCAATGGTCCCCGGACCCATGTTAACTGTTACTATCTCTGATTCCCTTAAGAAGGGATCTCGAGCCGGGCCTCTGGTAGTTCTGGGGCATGTAATTGCAGAGACAACCCTGATAATACTCCTGGTTTTGGGCCTGGGCTGGGTTATTGGGTCCCAGTGGATGACCATGATCATCGGAGGAGTGGGAGGAGTGATGCTTATCTACATTGGTTACAGCATTGCCAGATCCCCGGTGCCAGAGGAAATTCCGGGAGATGGTGAGCCAATAGAAAAAAGGGGATCAGTTCTAAGTGGGATAATTACCAGTGTGACCAATCCCTACTTCTACCTCTGGTGGGCCACTATAGGCTGGGCTTTCATGCTTAAGGGAATAGAATTAGCCGGGATAATAGGAGTTTTGAGTTTCCTGGTAGGCCACTGGGGAGCAGATCTCAGTTGGTACAGCATTGTGTCTTTTTTCACCAGCAAAGGAAGAGGTGTGCTCCCAGGTAAACGTTACCGGATCATGATGATGATTTGTGGTATTTTCCTGGTGTTTTTAGGAGTTTATTTCATCTACTCCACTTTAATAACCTGAATTAAAGATATTATAGTTAATACATATAGAAAAGGATCATTTGAAAAGGATTTTCAAGATTTATTAATTATTTAAGTCACGAAGGAATATTATAAAACCATGAAAGCTGTTGTTTTCGATAACTCCGGTACCTTAATCTCAAGGTACAGAGCCATTAAGGACATTAATAGTGGATTTATCCATGATAACACCAGTTCCATTGATTTGGTTGATAAAAATCCATATAGAGCCCTGGTAGTGCTTCAAACAGACCCATCCACTTGCCTGGTAAATGCCCGGCCGGATCAAACCATCCATCAATTCATAACACGGAACAAAGTGCCCTTTGATATAAGTTATTCATCTTCAGATATCCAGAAAGAGGATGTTTTAACTCTCATTCAAAATGAAAACGTTAAAATTAGCGATATCCAGGATACAATTCAAGCAGTGATTGAAAAAGATTATAACGTGCAGATATGCAGTGGATCTGGATTTATAATGAACACCAGAACAGGGCACATTGAATTCACCATCACCGCTGGAGGTAAAATATTCCCGGAAGTTCAAGAGGTGGTGGAAGAACTCAAAAAAAGATCATTCCATATTTACGTGGCATCAGGAGACAGGATGAAGTCCCTGGAGGAACTGGCCAGTTTCATTCACATTCCATCGGAAAATGTTTTCGGCACAGCAGATTCCTGGAGAAAAAAGGAAATTGTGGCCGGACTGAAAAGTAGATATCGGGTGATGATGGTAGGTAACAGTGCCAACGATATCCTTGCACTTAAAGAAGCAGATGTTGGTGTTTTAACCACACAACAAGCTGAAGAAACACCCCAAAAAGTTTTTGATGCGGCTGATGTTGTAGTAGGTAATATTAAAGAGATTCTGGATATCAATTTTTAGCTATAGATGATATTGATTTATTAATGTGTTCGATTTTAACTGATAGATGATATTGATTTATAATGTGTATCGATTTTAATTCTAATCCATTAATATCCACTGATTTTAATCCATTATTTCCTGGTTTATAAATTGCAGTGAATTATAAATCTAATTTTTAATTGATTATACATCCTGATTACAGTATTAACCATCTGATTTGATCTACTCAAGATATTAATCCATAATACTTTAGTAAAAACGTTTCATTAAGGGGATAATAAGATAAACTAGGCTTGACCAAGCATATCCCACTTCTTTCATAAATGGGAGGTATGTAACCCCCAATGCAAGTAAAGAAATTACTGGTAGTATTAAATTAAGCCTTAAACTGGTTCTTCTCATTTCATCATCAACACCATCCACCAGCCCACTGTTGAGTGCATGACGCCAGTTTAAGAATAAAAGAAAACCTATAGCAAAAAGATTCAGGTCGAAGAATATGTTGGGAATCCGGAAATTCCCATATTCCCCTATAAAAAAGGCTGAAAAGGGCAGTAATGCCACGAAAAGTAACCAAATAATAATTATCCACAGCAAAGTACCATCTGCTCTTTTAATCCGGTTAAACTGGTTGTGATTGATTCTCCAGAAAACAGCCAGAAGAATGAAACTGATAAAGTAACTGTAAAAATTGGGTAAAAGATTGATTAGAGCCTGATAAAGTCCAGCTTCAGTGGGGTTGGCTATTGATGGTACAGTAATCCCCAAAACCAGGAGGGTCATGGCTATTGCGAAAACACCATCAACCAGGGTTTCTATACGCTTGGCATTGATTCCTGTGGATTTAATTGCATTTTTGTCCGGCAAATGTTAACCTCATTATAATAAGCTTTTTAAAAATATAATAACCTTACATACCCACTGGTGACCTTTCATATAAAATGAACTTTCTTATTAAGTGATCTTTCCCATTGCAGTGACTTCTCCGGTTACAGTGACCTTTCTAGACTTTTAATGGCACTGCGTACTGCCCTTTCTTCCATGACCCTGTAGACCGCTAAAAGGGTAATTAAAAGTACTGGCACCAGTATATCCAGAACCAGAACCGCTCCTGCATTTCCAGAAGCTTGGTTACCGGTGGCAAAGATGTTAGTTATATGTCCCAGGGCATCCCCCAGGAGGAAGATGGAAACTCCTATGACAGTAGCGGTCCAGAAATTGCCTCTGATCCAGATGCACAATATTCCCAGAACACCAAATGCCAGATTGGCAAAAGCTACTTCCTGCTGGAATGGACTTCCAGGCGCCCATCCAATTGATGAAGCCACCTGGTTAGCAAAGAATGAATGACCAATAGCAGCCCAGATGGAACCGAAACCTACCGTGACAACCAGTAAAGATAGAAGGGTTATTTCCAATATTTTTTTGATTGTTAAAACTCGTTTAGAATAAAATTGAATACCTAACATTATTAATGCGCCAATTATCCCCAGTATCAGCCAAGTGTAAGCTGTGTCCATTTAAAACCCCTCTCTTATCCAGATTTATTGTAAATTAAAAAATTAACACTTTACTACTTTTGTTTTATTATCATTTATTTAATACATTGCTCTGGGAAAAAAATGGAAAAATTTATATGCCCAATTTCTGCATCCTGAAAAACTGCACATAATTATGACTTTAAAATTCCAGAGGCCGGTGCAAAAAGGTCAATAAAACTTAACTTGTATCATATTAATGGATTATTCATTAATATATCTTAATGGCTTATAACCCCATTTATAGGTTTATACCCCATAATAATCTTAATAGCTTATACTCCGACATATAAATCCCGATAGGCCCATAATCCATCTATAAGTCTCAGTAAGTTCATAATCCATCTATAAGTCTCAGTAAGTTCATAATCCATCTATAAATCAATAGGTTCATAATTCATCCATAAACCTGTAAGCTTTATAGATTTATCATCTCATATTCTTGAAAACCTAATCCCACTTCCTCTGCATATTCCAGCAGAACCCTCCCATTAACACCTTCCCAAATTCCTCTGAATTTATCACTTCCCTGAAGGTGTTGATGTTCAAGTAGGGAATTTTCCAGTCCCACTTGCTGGTTCACCAGATCATAGCTTGCACTATCCAGGGCCACTGGATCGGTAGATGCCAGTATTCCAATGTCTGGAACTATGGGTGCATCACTGAATGCTTCACAGTCACAGTCTGGGGTAATGTCCATGAGGAAGTTAATGTAACCAACTTTTCCTTTTTTGCTTTTTACAGCACCATATGCGTATTCCACCATTCTTTCCATGAATTCAGTTAGTGAATTGAAATCCAGTTCTATAGCTGATTCCGGGCAGGCGGACAGGCAGTTATTGCAGGCTACACATGCGTCCAGATTAATTACTGCTTTATCTTCTACCAGAGTAATGATCGATAATGGGCAGGAAGCAAGACATTTCCCACAAGCGTTACAATTATCATTTATCACTGGTTGAGCACACCGGTGTTGTTCAATTTTTCCAGGGGCTGATGCGCATCCCATGGCCAGATTCTTAATTGCTCCTCCAAAACCACTCATACCGTGTCCCTTGAAATGGGATAAAACCAGCATACTGTCGGAGTTTTCAATGTCTCCTGCGATTTTGACTTTATGGAAATGTTTCAAATCCACTTCTACCCGAATCCAGTTATCCCCACGGATCCCATCGGCAATAACCACCGGGGCCCCGGTAACTGCGTATGCAAAACCGTTTTTGATGGCTGTCTGGAGGTGGTCCACTGAGTTATGGCGACTACCATAATAAAGTGTGTTAGTATCAGTTAAGAACGGTTTAGCCTGATAATCCAGAGTTTTTTCAATCACAGCATTTACCAGTACTGGTTTAAGATAGGCATCATTTCCTTTTTCTCCAAAGTGCAGTTTTATGGCAGTTAGATCATCCTTCTGTAGGAATTTTCCAAATTCTGCCCGGTCAAATAACCGTTTTATCTTGCTGGTCTTGTTTTCTTTCTGGTTTCGGGACCTGAAATTTGAAAAATACACTTCACTTGACATTTTTAAAACTTCCATGGAATATTTACGGTTTGAAAAAAAAATTTGTGCTGATTATTTTGAGAGATTTAAAAGAACATTTCTACTTTTTATAACATTATCATAATTGTCCAATTCAATAATTCCGCGATCAATGCCATTAATCAGAGTCAGATCAAGCGTGCCATCACCCAGAGCTAGATGCTGGTCTTTATCCCCATTATTGTCACTTAAGTGATAATAATATGTTTTTTCAAGTTCTAAAAATGAAGCAGGATGATCTGTGGTGTTTGCATGGCCCAAGTCTACTGTGGCGTGACATCCACATTGATCAAGGAAGTAAGAATGTTCCTGTACAGTATTGCAGAAGTAAGCGTAACGATGAGGCATGTTTTCCACCGATAAAATAACACCACTATCTTCTGCGTATTCATTTGCCTTTTTCAAAGTTTCAATGGCAAAATATTTGCCCATATCCCGGATTCTGTCTTCTAGTCTATGTATCATTCCTGGATGAGTGGTTATGGCTTCTGCCCCTATTTTTGATGCCAAATCCACTGTTTCAGTAATCTGACGAAGAGTTTCATCCCTAATGCCAGGATTCATACTGGCAGGGTTTAGATCTATGGTGGGAGCATGCAGGAAAACGTCCACATCATATGATGTGAATATTTCCAGACCATCCTCCTGGCTCTGAATATTCCTGGGCCAGTAAGGACCTTCACAGAGTATTTCCATAAGATCAAAGCCATCAGCAGTTGCTTTATCTAAAAAATCTTCAAACGACTTCATGAAGAGAGCTAGAGTTGAAAACCCGATTTTCATAATGAACATTTTGTACTGTAAAATCGGATATATTTTTCGAATAACTGTTCTTGAAAAATAGTGTACTATCTGATATAACCAAAATATTTATATGGAAAATAGATATATCACAATACATTATGTCTAATTTTGATATATTATAAATAAAGGAGGTAAACGAATGGATAGAGAAAATGCGCCCTTTTCAGATGAATCTGACGATTCTGACGAATACAACGAAGAAAAACTGGAAAATATGCAGAAAATGTTAAAAGAGCGCAACAAAACCATTAAAAATATGTCTAAATATGAAAAAAAGCTTATGAAAGGATTAATGAGAGGTTTTGGAAATACAATGATCCTTTGGTTAATTAGCCAAAAAAAACAGCACGGATACGAAATAATGACCAAACTTCACGATTCTTCTCCCATCGACACTAAAATGCCCAGTGCAAGTAAAATATACCCAGTGTTGCACGATCTAGAAAAACATGGATTAATCAAAGGATCCTGGGGACATCAGGGCAAAAGAAAGATAAAATATTATGAAATGACCGAAGAAGGTAATGAAACCCTTTCCACCTTTAGAAAAATAGCACAACTTACTAAGAATAACCATTCCAGCATATGGTTAGATTTCATGAAGGACATGTTAATGGACGAGGAGGATAAAAGGAGTTGAATTTATGAAATATGCCATTGAAACCTCTAATCTCACCAAAATATATGGTGACTTTAAAGCAGTTGATGCTTTAGAATTGAAAGTTGAAAATAAAAGCATATTTGGATTTTTAGGCCCAAATGGGGCAGGTAAAACAACCACCATAAAAATGCTCACCTGTTTAATTCCTCCTACTTCCGGCACAGCAAAAGTAGCAGGATACGATATCACTGAATCACCAGATGAAGTTCGCCAAAAAATAGGGATGGTACCACAACTGGTAAGCTTATATGGTGATCTCACTGCACGGGAAAATGCAGAACTATGTGCAGATTACTACGGAATGCCCCGGGACCTCAAAGAACAAAGAATTGACGAATTAATGGAACTGGTGGACATTAAGTATGCTGAAAACAAGATGGTTAAGCAGATGTCCGGTGGACAGAAACAGAAAGTATCGGTAGTTGCCAGCCTGGTACATCAGCCAGATATTCTATTTTTGGATGAACCTACCATTGGTCTTGATCCAACCACCAAAAGCGTGTTATGGGATTTGATTGACGAGTTGAACCAGAGCGGCCACACCATTATCCTCTGTTCCCACGATATGTATGAAGTGGATATGCTCTGTGATCACGTAGGTATAATTAATTTAGGAAAACTTGCTGCCTTTGACACTCCACAGGGCCTCAAAGACACGGTACTTACACAGGAAGAGTGTACTGAAAGTAATGTAGGAGAAATTGTCCGTGAGATGGAAGAATCCGATACTCTCAGCAGCACCAACCCATCACTCTGCAAGCTGAAAGAAGTTGCAAGAGAATCTGAAATTGACAAAGCCAGAGAAATGAGTTTGATGGTAACTGGTTCAGATAATGAGTTGGTTAATAGATTATCCCAAATACCATGTGTTCTGGATATTGAAACTCATGCATCAGGAAGACTTGGATTTAAACTGGCCAACACGGAAAATGCAGTTACCCAGGTAATATCAGCAATCATGGAAACTGGAGGTAACATAACATCCATATCAACTAAGGATCCTTCATTAGAGGATGTTTTCATGAAAGTAACTGCCAAAAAAGTTAAAAAAGAGGGACAGGGAGGTGATTAAATGGTTGAAACTAAAAAAATCATGTGGATGCTTAAAAAAGACTTAATAGTCCTTTGGAGACATAAACCCCGTTTATTTTCCATTATACTCTTCCCCATAATTATGATCGCCCTTTTTGGTTATGGTATGGGAGGATCAATTGAAAATATCCCAGTGGTGATAGTGAAACAGAGCGATGGTCCTGTAACCGACGTTACCCTAAACGCCATTAAAGGAACGTCATTTTACAATGTAGTAGGTATCATAAATGACCCACAACGGGGAAAGGAAATGGTAGAATCAGGTCAGGTTAAAGCGGCAATAATGCTACCCTCTGATTATGATAATTTAAACAGTACCAATGCCAAATCCGTGGTAGTTTACGTGGACTCGTCGGATCAAATGGCTACGCAAGCATTAGTACCGGCAACACAGGGACTTTTCAGTCATATATCTTCCCAGATCGGAATCCAAAAGCTGCAGGCTATGAATAACCAGTCCTCCGCAGTTCAGGTACAGTCACAGGGAGTTCAAACCACATCTGCACTGGCTGGAGTCAACTACCAGAACATAATGAACTCCATAAATTTCCAGATCACCAAGATCTACGGTGACATAAAGTACATTGACTTCCTGGTTCCAGCAGTTCTGGCCATGACCATCATGATGGGGGCCATGTTCAGCATGGGAGAAGCCTTAGCAGGTGAACGTGAGCGAGGAGAACTGGCACGATTATTCATGACTCCTACCAGCGTGGCAACTGTAGTGGGAGGTAAGATCATATCAAAACTGACCATAGAAACAGCAAGAGCCATAGTGCTGATTGCAGCAGCAATAGTACTATTTGGAATTACAATCAACGGTAGCATAGCACTTACCATACTACTGCTGGTACTCACTGCATTGTGCTTTGTAGGTTTTGGAATAATGATTTCTGCCAGAGTGTCAACTCAGGAAGATTACACTCAGATGGTGATGCCCTTCACCATGCCCATGATGTTCGTTTCAGGAGTTTTCTATCCCATTGAAACCATGCCCTGGATATTCCAGAAAATAGCATACATAACACCTTTAACCTATGCTAACGACGCATTAAGAGGAGTTATGTTGAAAGGAGCAACTATTGGTGATATTTGGATCGACATAGCCGTACTTGCAGGTTTCACCCTATTATTCTTCGCTATGGGTGTGACCAGATTTAACAGAGACATTTAAGAAGAGTTTAGCTTAACGAATGTGTAATAAGGTGATAAAATGGATATTGGAAAAAAGCAAATCCTTCTCGGATTTATGATAACATGCCTTATGGCATCGCCAATGGGCATAGCGACAGTTGCAGGAGCAGATTGGAGTTCATTCCATGAAAATGCCCAGCATACCGGTTTTATTGACCAGGCCGCAGATTTCACACCTACAGTATGGTATTTCAATACACAGGGAGCTATAAAATCATCCCCGGCCATAATGAACAAAATAATCTATTTTGGTTCTAACGACGGCCATGTTTACGCAGTTAACATGGAAGACGGTACCAAATTGTGGGACTATAAAACTGATGGAGCAGTAATATCCTCCCCATCACTGTCAGGAGATGTTCTTTATGTGGGATCATCAGATGGATACCTCTACGCCCAAGATAGCAAAAACGGTGATGTGAAATGGAAATACAAAACTGGTAACGCTATAGAATCCTCACCACTGGTCCAGGGTGACCGTGTCTATGTGGGATCCGACGATGGACGAATTTACGCAATAGATATTAACAATGGAACCAAAGTATGGGAATACAACACAGGTAATGCCATCAAATCATCCCCAGTCATTTCTGGAAGTAAACTGTTTGTTGGATCAGATGATGGAAAAATATACGCTCTGAATGTAGACACCGGTAATAAAACATGGGAATACACCACTGGAGATAAAGTGGAATCATCCCCAGCAGTGATGAACAGTGTGGTCTATGTTGGATCCAATGATGGAAAAATATACGCACTTAATACCTCCGATGGAACACTTCAGTGGAACTATGATATGGGCAAAGCAGTTGCTTCTTCACCAACAATCGATACCAACGACAACAGCCTGTTTGTAGGGGCTGACAATGGTAAGATGATGTGTTTGGACACCCGAAATGGTGTGGAAAAATGGAATTACACCGCCAGTGGTGCAGTGAAGACCACAGCCGCCATTACTGATAACAAAATAGTATTTGGATCAGATGGAGGTACAGTTTACATAGTGAACAAATACAATGGAAACGAAGAGTGGAGCTACAATCCAGGCTATGGTATTCTTAATCAGCCCATGCAGTCTTCTCCAGCAACCTATGGAAACATGATCTACATTGGTGCAAATGATGGATCCCTGTATGCCCTCAACAACGACAAAAAAACCGCTCCAATGTCAGTATACGTCTACTACCTCGGTGGGGCAATCATAGGCATAATCGCCCTTTTACTGATTGGTAGAACTGTACGTAACCGACGAAAAAAAGACGAATAAATAAAAATAACTTAAGATTCAGTTCTTAAGATTTGCAGAAGATCTCATCATCTTCTGTTATTCTTTTTTTAAATTTTTTGAAAATAAATCAGGATTAATGTTTTCAAAAACAATAATACAAAAAATTCATTTTTAAACACAAAGTGTTATTTCATAATTTCCAAATACAATATAATTGGAATATAATTCGAATTACAGTACTAAATTACAGCATACTGAATTAAAAATTTGAGATAGAATAATATAAAATATAAAAAAGGTGCCTTTCTTTTTTTATTTAAATAAAATTTAATAAAATCCTTGGAATGTGGAATTAAATTTCAATGTAATTAATTAATGTAAAAAAAGGAAAACAGGAGGTTTAAAAACTATTTACTGAACTCCTTTGCAAGCTGTATTTCAATGGCCGAAACATTGGTGGAGGTCCCTTCATTATTCATAATTTCTTCTGTGCATATTTCAATGCCTCCAATATTCACATCAGTTATGAATCTGTTTCTGACTATCTCTGCAACATCCACTGCTCTAGAGATGGCTCGTCCTCTGGCTTTTAGTATTACTTCGTTGGTACCGCCGTTCATCTGTGTTACTACAGCTAATACATAGTTCATTACCGGTTTGTTTCCAATGTACACCACATTTTCCTCTGACATTCACTTAACCTCCATTGATATACTATGATTCTATGCTGTTACTAATATTATATATATTTTATGACACAGTTTAAGGAAATAAGCCATTTGAAACGTTACCCAAAATAAATATCTGTTAAAACCCATTAAATATCTGTTAGAAACCTTAGTTAAAACTAGTTAAAACTAATTCGAAACTATTAAAAACTAATTAGAAAGTAGTAAAAACTAGTAAAAACCTAATTTTTTGATATTAATTGAACGATTCAAAGATAGTAGTTGATACATTCATATTATCGCCTGAAATATTTCAATAAACGTGAAAAGAAATAGAATGGAATATCAAGATCACTGGTCAATTGCACGGAATATTACCACAAATCCATCTATATTATCTTCAAAGTCTTTAATGAGGGTAACACTTCCATCAACTGTTAATTTACTTCCATCTTTGGTTGGTAGAATGGCTCTTTTAAAACGGGATTCGGTCATAGAAATATCCTCACCCTGGGGAAATTTGTAATCCATGGGTTTGAATATGTCCCGTACATCATGACCTAAAGCATCTTCCTCCAGCCAGCCTGTTAATTCTTCAGCCATTGAATTCATGAATCTTACCTGACCATGAGGATCCGTGGCAATTACCCCATCACTGATGCTTCTGAGCATCGCCCCTAACCATTTGTCATGTTTTCTGAGCTTTTTTTCCAGCCGATCCCGGTAAAGGGTTATTTCAATGGCAGTATTGAGTTCACTTTCTTCGAATGGTTTGCGTAAAAATCCGTACGGTTGTTTAAGAATAAATCCAGAAGGTTCGGTTACTTTAGCCCTTTGAACTGTTTTTTCATCAGAGTAGGCAGTCAGGTAGATAATGGGAATTCCCAGTTTGGAGCGGATCTTCTCTGCAGCCTGAATACCATCCATTTCACCTTCCAGTTTAATATCCATGATCACCAGATCAACCTTTAACTCTTCAGCTGCCTTAATAGCTTCTTCACCAGAAGACACAATGGCGGGCACATTAAAACCAACACTGTTTAATGCTCTTTTCATGTCTTCAGCAGTTATCCTCTCATCTTCCACTATCAGGATATTTGTATTGGCCATTTCATATTCCCCCTAATATTACTCTACCAATTAACACTGCTTTTAAATCAATGTATCAATCATCTTGAACCTGAAATGATACTACCATGCCGTTTATTTCATGCCTGTAATCTTTTATAGGAGTTACAGTGCCTTTAATCATGAAACGTGACCCATTACGAGAAATTATTTCCGGTTTCCCCTCAACCATAACATCTTCTAGGGATGATTCATCGTTGATTTCAGAAAGAGGTAGGAAAACCTCTTCTAAATTTTTACCCAGTGCTTTATCTTTAGTCCAGCCAGTTATTTTCTCAGCCAGGGTATTGATGAATCTGATCTGACCGGTGGAATTGGTTGCAATCACCGCTTCACTGGTTTTCAGTAGCATGGCCGATGCTAGCTGATCGTGTTCTTTTTCCATTTGATGACGGTATAATGTGATTTCTATAGCTGCATGGAGTTCGTTCTCATCAAATGGTTTGCTTAACATTCCCTGTCCTTTAACCAGGAATCCGGATGGTTCTGTTAATTTAGCTCGTTCAACAGTTTTTTCATCAGAATAAGCAGTTAGATAAATTACTGGGATGTCATAGAACTTCCTTATTTGGGCAGCTGCCTCAATACCATCCATTTCACCCTCTAATTTAATATCCATGAGTACTAAATTGGGTTCAATTCGTCCAGCCTGTTGAACGGCATCTTCACCAGTAGAACATATTACGGGTACTTTGTAACCTGCAAACTCCAGTCCTGCCCGTATGTCTTCTGCGGTGATTCTTTCATCTTCCACCACCAGAATAGTTGCACTGGCCATGTTTATCTGCACTCCTGAAATTTATACAACATAGTAACTCTTAACTAATTTACTACTGTTAATTATATCTTTACCATCTTATAATGATTCTCTGTGCTTATTTATCACACATCAAGTGCAACTTCATCCCAGTACATTATCTTGCAATAAGGATTTTGTTGATTGCATCTAAAACCGCTTCAACACTGGCCATAACCACGTCTTCCACAGTCGAACGTCCAGTGGCACTGTTACCTTCACCATCAGTCATGATGACAAAAACTTCTGCCAGGGCATTGGTACCACCGGTTATTGCTTCAATATGATATTCTTTGAGTTCTATGTCAGCAGTTTCCCTCACTAAATCTTGTATGGCATTTATAGCAGCGTCAACTGGCCCTACACCAGTTTTTGCAGCGGTTTTTATCTTACCATCCATGTTCAGTTTAACTGTGGCTGTGGGAAGTACGTTGTCCCCTGTCATCACCGTGAACCCCTCCAGTTTGACCTTTTCTTCCTTGGGTTTTCCAAGCACAGTTTCGGCCAGTGCCTGGAGATCGGCATCGGTAACCATTTTACCCTTATCTCCCAGCTTCTTCACCTGATCATATAATGTGCAGAACTGGTCTTCATCCATCTCAATATCATATTCATCAAGTTTTGACCTTATGGAACGGGCCCCTGAGTGTTTCCCCATGACTATACGGCGGGTGTGTCCTACCATTTCCGGTTTCATTGGTTCGTAAGTCTCAGCATTCTGTAATACTCCATGGACGTGTATACCTGCTTCATGGGCAAATGCATTCTCCCCCACAATGGCCTTGTTAGGAGGCATTTTCACTCCGGTAATCCTGGAAACCAGTTCCGAAGTTCCCACTAAGAGTTCGGTTGTTATATTAGTTTTAACACCATAAGTGGTCATTAATGCCATGACAACCTCTTCAAGGGAAGTGTTTCCTGCTCTTTCTCCCAGACCGTTGATGGTGGCGTGGACTTGCTGGGCTCCGGCTTCCACTGCTGCCAGGCTGTTGGCCACTGCCAGTCCAAAGTCATCGTGACAGTGCACACTTATGGGAATATTCACCACGTTTTTAATATCAAATACCAGCTGGCGCATTGAGGCCGGTACCATAACTCCAACTGTATCGGGGACATTGATCACATCTGCCCCTGCATCCTCCACTGCAGTGTAAACTTCTTTCAGGTATTCAAACTCAGTTCTGGTGGCATCTTCGGCTGAGAACTCTGCTATGATACCATGATCCTTGATGTATTCCACAGCTTCCACGGATTTAGTCAGTATTTCCTCCTGACCCATGTGTAACTTAAATTCCCTGTGTAACGGAGACGTACCAATAAAAGTGTGAATGTAATCCACATCAGAATTTATAGCTGCATCTAAGTCTTCCTGCAGTACTCTAGCCAAACCACATACCTTTGCATTCAGTTCCAGACCTTTAATTTCCTGGGCAGCCTTCTGCTCACCCAGTGATGCTGCTGGGAAACCCACTTCTATAACATCCACTCCCAGACGATCCAGCCTCTTGGCTATTCTAATCTTTTCGTCCGGCGTTATAGCCACCCCGGGTGTTTGTTCACCGTCACGGAGGGTGGTATCGAATATTCTTACCTTTTCAGGTATTTTCATTTCTTTTTTTACCTTATCTATGTACATGGGAAAACCCCTGTGGTTTGACATTTATTTAGTATTTGTGTTGGACTTCATAAAAAAATTGTGTAAAAAAGTTAAGAAAAATTTAATTGGTAAACCTAAAAATTTATGATAAAACTAATTTACAGCAAATCATGTTCCCATTGCCAGGCTCAGGAAATTCCTGATGCCCGGTGCCAATCCCAGAATAAATATAGCCAGTTTTAACATGTTCCTGATGGTCTTATCCTCAACATAAGTATCAATTATGTAGAGGGCAGGTAATATAACTGCTATTTTAAGAGGGAACATTACAATGGCACTGTCCGCCATCTGGGTGAGGGCATTGGGCAGGACGTGCTGCTCACCATAACCGTAATAATCCACTGCTATAAAGGTGGAACTGGCATCCAGTAGGTGAGCTAAAAGAACCCCCAGGTTAAACTTGTCCTTTAAAAGACTCCATTTAAATCCAAGTAGTACGAATGGAGCAGAAACTAAAGCCCATGTTCCAATTACCTGAAATACTACCACTGGATTAATATTTTGAGTGTAATATATGTTTGGAACACACATCGCTGCCCCTACTGCAAATATGATGTAGCGATAATTCCAGCCAATCTTGCGTTCAATTAAAACCGATGCTAAAAGGGTGAATATAGCGGTTAACCCTGTTAATATGTATATGCCTGGAGTTACCAGGATGTAAGTTAAGGGATATATACCATTATCCACCAGAGCCCTGGCACTGGATCCAAAGAATATGAATGGTATTAAGGGTATGAAAAGGTCCTTTGGGTCCTTATCAATCCATTTGAACATTTTAATGATTAGGAGAATTATTAATCCAAGAACTATACCAAAAACAATGGTATTGAATGTGGTGTAGCCTGGGTGTAGGTATACAAAGTTCTCCTGGATGTACTGAGTGACTTGATCAAGAACCATGGCCCTATGTAGGGTGTTAAAATATTTAAATTTATCTTACTATGTCCAAAAAGAGTTTATCCTATTAAAAACTTGACAAAAGTTTCAAAAAAATGGAAAATAATGAAATATAGTTCAAATTCGTCTGATCTTCTTGTTAATGACTTCTTTAAGTATGAGAGGTAATGGTGTTCTGTCTCCATAAACACTGGTCTTCCCGGAAAGAATACCCTTGATAATACTCTCCACTGAGAAATCTGCTTCCACTTCAGTAACACAGCTACCAATGGCCCCTAAAAAGTGCGCATCACTGGCACCGATCTGGGGGATGTTCCTTTCGTTGGCCATGTTCTTAGCTCGCCAGTTGGAGTATCCAAATATATAACGGGAATTAAGGGTTTCCATGGCATCAACATCCACAAATTTCACATTGGTAAACAGTCCTTCCCTATAAGAAACAAAAGGATGGGCTGCTACTGCAATTCCCCCCTGAACACGGATGAGTTCCACTGTTTCCTCCGGAGAAATTCCCTTTGGTATTTCTTCACTTATACCCAGGGCCACGATGTGTCCCTTGCTGGTGGAAACTTCCATGGCCGGTATGATCACCAGATCATCCATTTTACCGAATTCCTTTAAAGCGACCTCCGACCCCTTAAGGGTGTTGTGATCAGCAATGGCAATGGCATCCAGGCCAATCTTACGGGAATGCTTGACAATATCCTTCACCGTGGCTGTGGAGTCTCCAGAATAGGTACTGTGAATGTGGGGGTCAATGATCACGATATCACCTGTAATTTACTTAATTCAATTCATTAATTATTTTACTTTTTTGTCTTATTTAATAGATTTATCAGCTTATTTACCTAATTTAATAGATTATAAGATTATTTACCCAATTTAACATATTATATGATTATTTGTCCTTATAGGATTATTTGCCCAATTTAATAGATTTTATCAATCCTGCCGGCCCAGTCATCATTACATCCCCTCCTGGAGCAGCGTTATGCACATTTAAATCTGTCTCAGTCATTATGGCACGCTTTGGCCCAGTGGCCACCACACATTCAAATGAGTCTATGGCATCCACCACCCAGGCCCCGTGACCATGCTCATCATGAACCTCCTCATGAGTGATAGTACCTTCAGATAGCCGTTTCACAAGTTCTTCTATCCTTTTAGGAGTTAAAATACCAGTATGATGCTCGAAAACTCCGTGAATCTTCCCATCCATGAAAGATGCCGCCAGTGTGTGTCCATTACCAACATCAATAGCCACATATTTATCCATTTGACTGACAAGAGGATCAAGGGTTGCTCCACAAATAGAAGCGAATTTAGAGTCCATTATAAGTGGTTGGTAACCTTTAAGGGTTCTTTTAACCCCCTGCATACGGGTGAAATATTCTGGGATTTCCCCATGATATGCAAACTCTTCCGGTGCCCGTGGAATGTCAAGTTTCTCCCTTATCTTCTGGAAACGGAAGTTGCGGTCACCGGTTCCTGCCTGGTAACCATGATCCTGGACTGCCACCCCAATACGGTCAAAATCAAGTTCCACATCAAAATTCAAAAGAGCATCCCTAATTGCAGTTAAATCAACATCTTTAAGCTCTAATTCTGGGATTTCTGGATGTTTTTCTGTGCCCTGAATAATATCCACCCCTGTAGACCTTACTCTTTCCAGGTCATCCCGGACTGTTCTGGCTGAATTTTCGGTCATCACCACCCGGTAACCTTTATCAAGATGAGTTTTTATGGCCTTGTTTACAGGTCCACCCCCCATGGTTTCACCACTCAAAAACAGGTCATGATGATGTTTTTTTATCCTGTTGGCCATTATTTGCGTAGGAGAAGGGAGAACCATCTTCACTGCATTCTCCATTGATTCATAAGAATCATATAGCATTATGTCCTGGGTCCCGGTACCCACATCGATTGCCAATATTTTCATATTTTATAGTATAGACTCTTTTATAATAAGAATTAACACCCCACCCATTAGATGTACATATATATACAACAAAGATTTAAGTAGTACGTTAAGCATATCTTTGTGTTAGACAATTATAATAGGGGAACAATAAAAAATCTATAAAAATAAACAGATTATTTCATTGATTTTTCAAGATTTCCCATTTATTAAATCCAGTTAATATGCATAATTAAAGATTAAATCTTTCAAATAATGCTTATAGGAATTAAATTTGAAATCAAGGAAATTTAAGAGGTGAAATTCATGTACAGTGTAAAATTAACTGAAAAAGAAATTCCCAAAAAATGGTACAACATCGCCGCGGATTTACCAGTAGAGTTCCCGGCCTATGACCAGACCGAAGAAGGAAAACAACTGGAAAACCTGCCCAAAATATTCTCCAAAGGAGTATTAGAACAGGAATTATCCACAGAACGTTACATTAAGATCCCAAAGGAAGTTAGAAACCTTTACAAACAGATGGGCCGACCAACCCCACTGGCTAGAGCCAAAGCCCTGGAAGACCATCTGGACACCCCTGCCAAGATATTCTACAAAAGGGAAGATACTTCCCCCACAGGAAGTCACAAATTAAACACTGCAATAGCCCAGGCATACTACGCTAAAAAAGATGGTATTGAACGTTTAACCACTGAAACCGGTGCAGGACAATGGGGAACCGCCCTCTCACTGGCCTGTAACCTCATGGACATGGACTGCACAGTTTACATGGTTAAGGTATCATTCAACCAGAAACCTTACCGTAAAACCATCATGCAGCTCTACAATGGAGAAGTATTAGCATCCCCAACCGATAGAACTGAATTCGGTAGGAAAGTGCTGAAAGAAAATCCAGAACATCCTGGAACTCTGGGAGTGGCTATATCCGAAGCAATTGAAGATGCATTAAGCGATGAAAAAGTGAACTACTCCTTAGGAAGTGTTTTAAACCACGTTATGTTACATCAGACTGTAATTGGACAGGAAACCAAGAAACAACTGGAAATATTCGATGAATCTCCCGACGTTATGGTGGCCTGTGTTGGTGGTGGCAGTAACTTTGCCGGAGCCATATTCCCATTCGTCAAGGACCAGCTGGATGAAAAAATCGACTGTAAATTCATTGCCGCCGAACCATCCCACTGCCCAACCCTGACCCAGGGAGAATACTGCTATGACTTCGGAGACACCGCCGGACTCACCCCACTAATTAAGATGTACACCATGGGACACGACTACATACCACCATCAGATCATGCTGGAGGACTCAGATACCATGGTATGTCACCTTTAGTAGCTCTTCTGGTTAACCAGGGTATTGTGGAAGCAAGAGCTGTGGAACAGAACGATATCTTCAAGAGCGGAGTGACCTTCGCCAGAACAGAAGGAATAGTTCCTGCACCAGAGACCTGTCACGCCATAAAAATCGGAATAGATGAAGCACTTGAATGCAAGAAGACTGGTGAAGAGAAAAACATCGTGGTTAACTTCTCTGGCCATGGACTTCTGGATCTTAAAGGTTATGATGATTATCTAGAAGGTAAAATAGTAGATTAATCCATCTAAACCTTTTTTAAACCCCAAAATAAATCTTTTTTTATTTTTTTCTACCCTCTTACTATTTTTGGATTCCACACCATGTTGCGGATAATTTACCATTTTTAGAAGGGTAGAATATATCTATTTATAATGCCTCATTCATAGAATTAATGTATAAATTTAGACTTAAATTGGAGGATCATTATTATGTACCAGATAGGGGAAGCCTTAATCGGAAACGGAAATGAAATTGCTCACATTGATCTAGTAATTGGAGACAAAAACGGGCCAGTAGGTGCTGCCTTCGTGAATAACATGTCAAATCTTTCACTGGGCCACACACCATTGCTCTCAGTTGTCAGACCTAACCTGATGACCAAACCAGCAACACTCATAGTGCCCAAGGTCAGTGTACGATGCCTTGATGATGCCAATAAGATATTTGGACCAGCTCAAACCGCAGTAGGTAGAGCAGTGGCTGATGCAGTGGAAGAAGGCATATTACCAAAAGAAGATGCCGAAGACATGGTTCTGATCATCAGTGTGTTCATACATCCTGAAGCATCAGATTATCGTAAAATCTACCAGTACAACTACGGAGCAACCAAATTAGCCCTCAAAAGAGCAATGGAAGGATATCCATCCATAAACAAAGTATTAGCCGAAAAAGACAGAGGAGCGCATCCAGTAATGGGTTTCAAAGTAACCAGACTATGGAAGCCACCGTACCTGCAGGTAGCACTTGACCTGGACAACATGCAAGAAATGGAACGAATCATAGACAGCTTACCAGACCGGGAAAGAATCCTGATAGAAGCCGGAACACCACTGGTTAAGAAGTTTGGAGTGGGAATCATCAGCAAGATCAGGGAACTCAAGAAGGATGCCTTCATCATTGCCGACCTCAAGACCCTGGACGTTGGCCGTGTAGAAGTTAAAATGGCAGCAGATGAAACTGCAGATGCAGTGGCCATATCCGGACTCGGAACCCAGGAATCCATTGAAAAAGCAATCCACGAAGCCCAGAAACAGGGAATTTATTCCATACTGGACATGATGAACGTGGACAACTTCACTGAAAAACTGGAAACCCTCAATTTAAAACCAGACATCGTTCTCTTACACCGTAACGTGGACCTGGAAACCATGAAAGCTGAACGTGGTGAAGAACAGGCAGCCATGACTGAATGGGGTAACATTAACCAGATCAAGGAGATTCTGGGTGATAATGGTCTGGTGGCAGTAGCCGGAGGTATTGTCCCTAAAAAGATGGATCAGGCCCTGGACAGTGGTGCAGACATTATCGTGGTTGGCCGTTACATCATCGGATCCAGAGATGTACGCCACGCAGCCGAGGACTTCCTGGAAAAAATGCCTCAGGACCCTGACACCATGCGACTGGCTTTAGACGAAGACGAATCCATATAAAAAAAAAGAACTCCTAAGGGCACTAATTATGCTCTTAATTTCTTTTTAACTTTTTTAAATTATTATTACTAATTTTAACTCTTTTTTAATCTCTTAAGAGACTAAAGTGATTTAATTAGCTCTATTTAACCAGATATTTCTACCCATTTCCAGTAACTCTCATTTTCGCTAAAAACAAATATCTTAAACAACATACTGATATCAGGTGTATTATGGCAGATGTAAATATCCTTCTGGTAGAGGATGAAAGCATAGAAGCCCTGGATATCAAGCACACACTGGAATCTTTCGGTTATAATGTTCCATATATCGCTTCACTTGGCGAAGAAGCTGTAGAAAAAGCATTAGACATTATGCCCGATCTTGTTTTGATAGATATAGTTTTAAAAGGAAATTTTAACGGTATTAAAGTAGCATCCGAAATTAAAAAACTTAAAATACCGTTTATATATTTGACAGCTCATTCTGAAGAAGCTACTGTCCAAGAAGCTAAACTTACCGAACCTTATGGATTTATAATAAAACCATACGACCCTCTTGAACTAAAATACACTATTGATATTGCCCTGTACAAAAAATCGGTAGAGAAAGTTAGGGATGACGCCGAACAACTACGTAGAAAAACTGAAAATGATCTTAAGTTGGCAAGTCTGTATAATCGTAGCTTGATCGAAGCTAGTCTGGATCCTCTAGTTACCATTGGCCCTGATGGTAAGATCACCGATGTTAACCAGGCCACTGCTACCATCACTGGTTATTCCAGAAATGAACTCATAGGTAACGACTTTTCAGACTACTTCACCGATCAAGAAAAAGCCAGAAATGGCTACCAAAAAGTCTTCAAAGAAGGTTTTGTCCGCGATTATCCCCTGGACATTCAACACAAGGATGAAAGTGTAACTCCAGTCCTATACAACGCTTCAGTTTATAAAGACGAATCGGGGAACGTAGTTGGTGTCTTCGCAGCAGCACGCGATATCACTCAGCTTAAAAAAATTGAAAAAGAAGTCAAAGAATCAACCTTGTATAACAGAAGCCTTATAGAAGCCAGCCTCGACCCGTTAGTCACCATTGGCCCTGATGGTAAGATCACTGATGTTAATCATGCCACAGAAATGGTGACTGGATACTCAAGAGCAGAATTAATAGGAACTGATTTCTCCAACTACTTCACCACACCTGAAAAAGCCAAAGAAGGTTATCAGCAAGTTTTTAAGGAAGGATATGTTAGGGATTATCTCTTAAAAATTCAACACAAAAATGGAAACATAACCCCTGTACTGTACAACGCTTCAGTTTATAAAGACGAATCAGGGGACGTAGTTGGAGTTTTCGCAGCAGCACGCGACATCACCCAACGCCAAAAAGCAGATAAGAAGATTCATGAAATCATGGAAAACTTCCGGGCCATGGCAGACAATGCCAGTGAAGGTATCCTTATTGCCACTGGAGAAGGAATTCATGTATATGCCAACCAGATGGCAGCAGAAATAACTGGATACTCAGTTGAAGAATTACTTAATACAAGTATAAGTGATTTAGCACATCCCAGTGAGATAAAAGGATTAATGGAAAGGTATAATAGCAGAATTACCGACAAACCTCTATCTCCGACACACGAAACCATTATTGTGCGGAAAGATAAGAAAGTTATTCCAATTGAATTTACAGGTGCTAAAACGATTTGGAAAGGCCAAACAGCAGATATGATCATAATAAGAGATATTTCAGAAAGAAAACAGGCAGAAAAGGAACAAAAACGTTTGAATCGTAAATTAAAAGCCATTAGCAACTGTAACCAGACATTATTGAGGGCTGTAGACGAGCACAGCCTACTGATAGAAATATGTAGGATTATTTGTGACGAAGCAGGATACCGTCTGGCTTGGGTGGGATACGCCGAGCATGATAAAAACAAAACCATCCAACCAGTAGCATGGGCCGGATTTGATAGTGAATATGTCACTAATACCAAACTGAGTTGGTCAACAGACACAGACAAAGGTTTAGGTCCTGCAGGAATAGTTATAAGGAGTGGAGAAATCGTTTATGTTCAGGATTTCACAACTGATCCCTTAATGGGACCGTGGCGCGAAAGTGCATTGCAGCATGGATACCGTTCGGGTATTGCTCTGCCCCTTACTGGCAACCAGAATAATGTATTTGGAGTTCTCATGATTTACTCCTCCGAACCCAACGCAATTACCACAGATGAAATTTGGCTTATGGAAGAGCTGGCAGGCAATCTGGCCTTTGGTATAACCTCTCTGCGTGAGCGAGCTGAATTGAAGCTATTAAAAGATGAACTGAAACGGGCAAGTTTGTATAATCGTAGCTTGATCGAAGCTAGTCTGGATCCTCTGGTTACCATTGGTCCAGATGGTAAGATCACCGATGTTAACCATGCCACTGAAAAGGTTACAGGCTATTCCCGGGAGAAAATTATCGGCACTGACTTTTCAGATTACTTCACAGAACCAGACAAAGCCAGAAAAGGCTATCAAAAGGTATTCAAAGAAGGTTTTGTGCGTGATTATCCTTTAAAGATTCAACACCAAACTGGCTATATAACTCCTGTCTTATACAATGCTTCAGTTTATAAAGATGAATCGGGAAATGTAGCTGGAGTTTTCGCAGCAGCACGCGACATCACCCAACGCCAAAGATCAGAAGAGAAAATTCAAATGCTGGCCAATGTGGTGGAATCATCGGATGATGCCATTATATCCAAGTCCCTTGACGGGAAAATAACCAGCTGGAATAAAGGTGCAGAGTTGATTTATGGATATTCTGCTGAAGAAATTGTGGGAAAAGACATTTCAATCCTGGCACAGTCCCAGCTGAAGGATGAAACAAAACAGTTCATCGAAAAAATCAAACAGGGAGAACGTATCCTCCATTATGAAACAGTGAGGGTGCGGAAAGATGGGGAAGAAATAAATGTTTCACTTACCCTTTCCCCTATTTTTAACACCTCCCATGATCTAATTGGAATCTCCACAATCGCCAGAGATATCACCCAACGAAAAAAAAATGATGATGCCATTCTTCAGGCAAAGGAAGAATGGGAGCATACATTCGATAGGGTTCCCGACTTAATAGCTATATTGGATACTAATTTTCAGGTTGTCCGTGCCAACAAGGCCATGGCCAATAGATTGGGGGTGAATCCTGAAGAAGTAGTTGGACTTACCTGTTATAATGCAGTACATGGATTGGATTCCCCCCCATCATTTTGTCCCTACATGAAATTGCTTGAAGATGGTCAGGAGCACACTGTAGAGGTTCATGAGGATCGTCTGGGGGGTGATTTCATTGTCAGTGTGTCACCATTACATGATTCAGATGGGAAACTGATTGGAATTGTACATGTAGCCCGTGATATTACCGATAGGAAAAAAGCAGAAGACAAGATAAAAAAATCTCTCAAAGAAAAGGAAGTTCTTTTAAGTGAAATACATCACCGTGTGAAAAACAACATGCAGATCATTTCCAGTCTCTTAAACCTTCAGAGTCAATATGTTGTCAGTGCTGAAACTGTTGATGTCCTGAAGGAGAGTCAGGATAGAGTTAAGGCCATGGCCACCATCTACGAGAAATTATCCCAGTCCAATGATTTAACTAAAATCGATTTAAAAAATTATATTCAGAGCCTTATACACGGTCTTTTTTATTCACATAGACTAAATGAAGGTCAGATAACCCCCATAATCAAAATCGAAAACATAATGCTAAACATTGAAACAGCTATTCCTTGTGGCCTCATAATAAGTGAACTGGTTTCCAATAGTCTTAAACATGGATTTCCAGAAGGTAAAAAAGGAGAAATCTGTGTCTGTATTAGAACAGATGATAATAAATATGAGCTTAAGATAGGGGATAATGGAATTGGATTCCCTGAAGAGATTGATTTTAAAAACACAGATACTCTTGGGCTTAAATTAGTAAATAATTTAATAAATCAACTTGACGGGGAAGTTACTCTTAATAAAAGTCAGGGCACAGAATTCAAAATCATTTTTAAAGAATTAAAGTATAAAAAAAGGATTTAATTGGTGATAACCATATTTTCTCCATTATTATAAGAAAAAACAGTTCGTATAAGAAAAAAGTTAAAACCTAATAAATTCAAATTATTCTCAATATGGGGGAATTATCAGTGCAAAAAGTAATTTTAGGAATAAGCGGAAGCCCTAGGAAACAGGCCACAGAGCATGTCCTAAGTGAAGCTCTGAATACCATGGAAGAAAAGGGTTATGAAACCGAATTGTTCACTGTTAGAGGAAAAGATATTAGCCCCTGCAGGAATTGTGATTATTGCCTGCGGAAAAAGGAATGCATTGTCCAAGATGACATGTACCAGCTCTATCCTATTTTTAAGGATGTTAAAGGGATTATAATGGCCACCCCAATTTACAATGGAGGGGTTAGCGCCCAAATCAAAGCGGTTATGGACCGTACCCGTGCCGCAGCTGCTGTGGACCTAAACTTCCTGAAGCATAAAGTAGGCATGGCCATTGCTGTGGGAGGGGACCGTGTTGGAGGTCAGGAACTGGCCATACAGCAGATTATGACTTTTTATATTCTTAACGGAGCAATACCAGTTAGTGGAGGGCCCTTCGGATCCAATCTGGGAGCCAACTTCTGGTCACAGGATTCCTTAAAAGGTGTTAAAGAAGATGAAGAGGGTTTTAGAAGTCTCAAAAAAACCCTGAACCGGTTCCAGGAATTTCTGGAAATTTACCAAAAAGACTGATGAACTATTTAGTAACATCCATGAAAATATGATGTTATAAGGTATAAGTTATAATTAAATAAGGGTTATTAACCCTTTAGATGGAATATAAAAACTATAAATTGATTATAAATATTTAATGATAAGTTATAACTTATAAGTTATAAGGAGCTAGGTTATGAGAATAGAAGTAGATCCAGAAAAATGTACTGGTTGTGGAATATGTAAGGAAGAGTGTCCCAAGGGAGCTAAAATATGGGATGTGAATAAGAAGGCCATGGCCACCAATTTACGCTACTGTCACCTATGCACAATCTGCGCTTCCAAGTGTCCGGAAGGTGCCATACTTATAGTGAGGGATGATCCAAATGAACCGAAAAAGCAAGATACAGAGGAAGACCTCTGAAACCATCATAAATGTTGAGCTGGATCTGGATGGTACCGGAGAGTACCAGGTGGAAACCGGGATCCAGTTTTTTAACCACATGCTGGAATCCTTCACCCGGCACAGTCTTTTTGATCTGAAAGTAGAAGCACAGGGAGATATCCACATAGATGATCACCATACTGTAGAAGACGTTGCCATTGTCCTGGGTGAAGCTCTGCAGGAAGCACTGGGAGATAAAAAGGGAATACGTAGAATGGCTCATGCACTGGTGCCCATGGATGAGTCTTTGGCCATGGTAGCTGTGGACCTGTCTGGTCGCAGTTACACTGTACTGGATCTGAACTTCCACCAAGGAAAAGTAGGTGACCTCAGCACCGAGAACGTGGGGCACTTTTTAGAGTCTCTGGCCCAGACTGGGAAGATCAATCTACACGCCCGCTGTGAAGGGGAAAATGACCACCACCAGGTGGAAGCCATTTTCAAGGCCCTGGCCCGTGCACTGCATGATGCAACCAGAGTGGTTCATGATAGTATGCCCAGTACCAAAGGTGTCATTTAAAGCAATTATTAGGATAATCTAAAATGAATCATTGGGTAAATCTAAATGCCATGATTGAAAGCTAAAAAATCATTGGAGTATATATGTCAGGCAATGAAGAACCAGTTGCACCTGAACTAAAAATTCCAAAAATCAGACTTGAAACATTAACTGATGGAATATTTGCCATAGCAATGACTCTGCTGGTTTTAAGCCTCGAAGTACCCGTAATGCCTGCCAATCCAACCCCACCCGTAATCAACGAATATATCATTAACACACTACTACCCCAGATAGGCATTTACATAATTAGTTTCACAATTTTAGGTGGTTTCTGGCTGAACCACCATATATTTTACGCTATGAAGTATACTGATCTGGCTCTTAACTGGTTAAACATATTCTGGTTAATGTCAATTGCCATTGTGCCCTTTTCCACATCATTAATGAGTAACTATGGCCAGTACCAGTTTGCAGAGATCATTTTCGCCTTAAACATGCTGGTTATTGGCGTTTTATATTATAACATCTGGCACTACGCTTTTAAAAATGAAATGATATACGAACCAGTGATCCCTTACGCCAAGATAATCAAACGATCTAACCTTTTACTACCAGTAATATCGTTGATAGCAATTGGAATTTCTTTTATTATTCCAGTGGGAACTATTCTCATTTTCATATTGATACCCGTTCTTTTAAATATACGTATCTTTGTCAAAAAAAGAAGGGGACAAAGTAAATAATTAATAGACCTAATAAGACCACTAAAAACAAATATCTATAGATTGTAAACAAATCATTAACTAAAAGGAAACATTTTAAGCAAAAGGAGATAGTAATGAATTCTGAAGATAAAAAGAAACCGGGCCTGTACTTTCCAACCAATAGACTGGAAACCCTGACTGATGGCCTGTTTGCCATAGCCATGACCATTCTGGTGGTGACCATTGAGATACCCATGGGGCCCATCCACACTTCCCAGCTGTTTCTACAAACCACTGGGGAAATTTTACCCAAGTACGTTGTTTATTTCCTCAGTTTCTTAATATTAGCTGGTTTTTGGATAAACCACCATATATTGTTCCTGATTAAAAAAACAAATATGACCTTGATCTGGATCAATGTTTTCTGGTTGATGTTCATAGCTCTGGTGCCATTATCAACATCGCTTATTGCACAATTTCCCCAGTATCAGCTCTCACAATTGATCTTCGACGTTAACATCCTAGTTGTGGGTTTGTTCGCCTTTATGATCTGGAAGTATTCTGTAGATCATGATCTGATCCTGGAGAAGGTAAAACCATACGATCCTTACATCAAACGAATAACTTTATTCACACCCGCCATAGTGATCCTCTCCATGTTAATCTCTTTTATTAACCCGAAATGGAGTTTGTTAATTTTATTCATGATCCCTGTGCTTTTTGTGGTTGCCCTCAAAGTATGGTCCCTTAGAGATCTTAAAAAATTAATCCTACGCACCAAAGACTAAAGATTTATTGAACAAAAACTAAAAATGATACAGAATAAGAGCAAATATGATAATCTTTTACGAAAAATAAATTTTGGAGGTAAAAAAATGAAACCCTTAATTGCTTGTTATTCTTACTCTGGGAACACCCTGACGGTTGCTCAGAAACTGCAAGAGTTAATAAATGCTGATTTCACACGTATAGAACCGGTTAAGGATAGATGGTATCTTATTAAAGCAGTCCACGCATATCTGGAGAAAAAATGGCCCATAAAACCCTGCATAACCGACATGAGCCAATACGATTGTTTGATTGTTTGCTGTCCAGTCTGGGCTAGTCGCACCCCACCAGGTGTTAACCAGTACCTGGAAGAGTTGGAGAATGTTTCTGGGAAAAAATGCGCAGCCTTGTTAACCATGGGTGGTGATGGTAATCAGATAGCCACTATACAGATCCGTGAAAACTTAGAATCTCAGGGAATGGAATTTATTGACAAACTGGCCATTGGGGGCAAGGCCCAGAAAAGTGGGGAATGGGAATCTATGGTTGAGGACTTTGCCAGGAAATTCCAGGAATAATTAACCTAAAAAGTTTCCAGGAATAGTTTACCAAAAAATGGAATGGTTAAATAATCTAAGAAATTAATTATGGAATCTGTTCCATCCCCCAGCATTTTTATTTTTCCATGTTTAGGATTACTCGGTCATTTATCGAAAGTACTTGAATATTCTACCAAAATCAATGCCTGAAATCTTCTGCCCTTCATAATCTGCGTATATGTTTTTTGCTGCTTCTTCCAATTCTAATGATTTTATTCCATGGTCCAAAGAGAGTTTAGCCTCAATAAATGCAGCCAGACGATCCGCTGCGTGGAGAAGTTCCCCATCAAGAGGTGAGAATTCATCACGATTGTACTTTTTATTGAGGTCCCGGAAACTGATACCCAGTTTAACTTCCTGGTTGTCCTGAATCTTATTTTCAAACTCGGATTCTGAAAAATATTTCATATCCTCGTGCCATGATCGGGGCAAGAGGGGTAAAAGTTCTTCTTTCATCTGAAAATCTTCATAATCCTTTATTATCTCTTTAAGTCCCTCTACTGAACCTTTAACTGGGGATATGATATCTTTAGTCAGGACTTCAGGTAGATCATGGAATAATCCTGCATAGAAGTTGTTGTAGAATCTTTTAGAACATGCTTTAATGCCCATTTCCATGGTACATAGATAACTGGTTGCAGCCACTATGAACATGTGCCCCAGTACAGATGTTTCGGGTATACGGGGAATGTGTGCCCATCGTTTCTGGAAGCGGAGCTGTCCACATAGATCAATGAATCCGAAGGATTTTTTACCCAGTTGGATCTTCTGCACCCCGATTAAATCGTAATGATCTTCTATCTGGTTTTCAATGTTTTCTTTGGTTTTTTCAATACCATAGATGAATGGTGCGGTGTGGTAAATGATCTTGAACTCCCACTGGGTGGCTAGATAGTGAGCTGCCCGGAGTATTCGCCTTTCCAGGCTGCTGGGACTTTCCTGGTAGTAACTCATGAAACGGTTCTGGAAACCCTGATCCAGACCCTCCATATCACTTTCCAATTTCTGAAAAACATGTTTATTAAGTTCTTCACCCTTTTCTTTCATCATACGGTGAAATACTGGGGGTTTAATATCCGTTAAAACAGTTCGGTGAAGGAATTCAAATATTCCCCCTTCTATGAGAGATATCCAGTTTACACTACCGGGACCCCTCCTGTCTTCCTCAAATCTAGCTATAACATAGGCAATAACCATTTTATGAGCCTGTTTATCCAGTTCAGTGAATTCAACAGGACGTATATGGTCATTCCAGCGTTGCATACTGGCTGCTTTGGAGAAGCGTTCAATGATGTTTTCGATCATTTTAATACACCATGTTTGGTTATGGATAATGTAATATTAAATAGTAATGATCTTATTAAAATCTAAATGTGGAATGAATTAAAAGATGTAGACTGAGGCAAAACTAATTATCAAAAATAAAAAAAAGGACAGTCCTTAGGGACTGTTTTTAGAATATTCTTATTCTGGTTTGGAAACTAACACGGTCTTGGACATGGTCTGTCCCTGAGCACCGTGTGGTTTACGCAGTACAGTGTCGTTTGCTTTTTCGATTTCACGTGCTTCAGTTGCGAGTTTGGCAGCTGTAGCAATGAGTTCGTGAGCTGAAGCCACGATAGGTACGTATTGTTCCATATCTTTAACCATGAAACAGCCTTTGAGGTCTATGTCACCCACTTTAGCAGCCATTTCGTAAGCAGCCATTGCTTTTGCTTTTGCGTATGGGCTGGCGAATCCAGCGGTTTCTGTAGCTTTAGCAGCGTCAATAACGACTTTTGGTAATTCAATGTCTTCTCCTGCTTCGCAGGCAGCGATCATTCCATCGATGGTTTCCTGTACCACCCGGTATGCACCAGTGGCGGCCAGTACTTTTATTACATCTGCGTTGAATGAGGCCATTTCAGTTGGGTCCAGGAATTCTCTTCGAGCTCCGATCATTGGGTCTCCGAGAACAACGATGTATCCTAATCCTTGTTCATCCATTTCTTCCCTTTTACCCATTCCAGGAGCGTCACCAATGATTAATGCTGGGACGTCCATTCCAGATAATAATTCTCGAGCTTTAGCTGGTCCAGGAGCACCAGGGTTTGGGCTGATGAATATCACGAAATCAGGGTCGAAATCTGCAATTTTTGGTACGATTTCTTCAACCTGTTCTGGGTTCATCTTTGCTCCAGAACTCACTCCTCTAACGTCTATGTTAGGTCGGTCTGCCCTCTCATCTAAGACTAAGTCAAGAACTGGAGAGGTACCTATGTTACCGCTTTTAATAACTCCTATTTTTACAACCATATTATCACCGATTTGCTATTTGAGAGATCGGCTTAAGTATTTTTTCATTTAATTATTAGGGGAAGGTTTATATAGTAGATTCAGAGGGCAAGTGGAAAGGCAGCTATTTAAAGAAATCAGATTCCAAATCAAAGCTCTTATTCGGATAAACATGTTACATAATTATTTATCAATTTATTGCCTTCCAAGTTACACGAGTGCTGATAAAAATAATGTATTACAAAAATAAAATTCCTGATTAAAAAAGACATGCATTTCCAGTGTAAAAAATTTCCATTTCCTTTAAAATGAAAAAATGGGGATTGGTTTAACCCCTAAAAAGGGGATTGTCTGACCCATTATAGAATATTCCAAGAGGATATAGTTCGTTTAAGTTACCCTCATGTTCTTTATGAGTTACCCTCAGGTTTATGGGTTACCCTCATGTTCTTTATGAGTTACCTTCAGGTTTATGGGTTACCCTCATGTTCTTTATGAGTTACCTTCAGGTTTTTAGGGGTTCTCATCAATTGAGTCGCATAAATAACCACTGCAATTAAGGCCAGGAAATAGAAGATGTAAACCACACTATCTGTGGGGCCAGTTTCCACCCATATCATGGTGTGAGTAAGCACGATTGCATAAAGAGCTGTGAATGCCCCGCTGGCCTTAATCTGGGTAGCGTATATTATCCTTAGTACTGCTCCAATTATGAACATCTGTATGGCCATGGCATAAAATCCAAAGTCCAGTACTGCTGGTCCGAATATGGTGGATGTGATACTGGTAGTTGGTGCGCCCCCGGGCAAAGGATAATGAAGAACCACTTCTCCTACTGTAATCCGGGGATGTCCTGTTGAGAATGCCTGCTGAAACAGAGTGCCTCCTGTAGTTCCGGCCATGTGGACTATCTTGTCAAAGACCATCATTGTAAATCCTGCCCGGTAAGCAACGAGCTGTAATGGATTCAATGCCCATTGCTGCCATTGAATGGACATAACAGCAATATAACCCGCTGCTACCCCTACTAAAGCAATGATAAGAAGCGAAATTAGTATATGGCTGGTTTTCATTCTCCTGGTGTAGTACAGGGTTATGAAGCCACTGATGAGTATGGCCATGGTGGTGGTTCTGTAACCATTGATGGCAAAAACTCCCAGTCCTATGATAAAGAGAAGGTAGTACCATTTACGTGGATATTTGGCCAGAAGAATGGTTATTGCAGGGAGAAACAGTGGATATGCGAAGCGCCATAAGTCTGTGGTGGCCTTGAATTTCAGGTAACCGCTTAAGATAGGTATACCTCCCAGGAGATAGAGATTCATTATCTGCAGGAATATGGCAATCAGTACTGCAGCAAGGACTACCCGCTCATCTAAGAGCATTCGCAGCTTATTGTACCATGGAGCTGAATCTTTTTCACCAACGTTGGGCCCTCCAAAGAGCGATTTTAGTTTTTCGTTGTGATTGTAAATGAATTTAGGGAGGAATACACCGGCAATGAAAAACATGGTCCCTCCGAAAACATAGGCCCATGTGGTACTGGAAATCCATTGTAAGTTTCTCAGGTGTTCCTGGTAAGCAATTGCCGCCAATGATACATACAAAGCTATAATTATCACCAGGATGTGGGGTGAAAATATATCCACGCTTTTAAATTTCATAATCATTCTCCTAAAATGTTATCTGGACTTAAAATATTATCTGCATAGTTATCTTATGAATAAACTTGCACACATTGAAAACTTATTCTGTATTGTATTGAAATAAACTTTTAATAAAAAATATCAGAACTTTTTTTCCTTTTTTTGGAATTTATTTAGTTTTAGAAATTATAAGATTCAAGAATTTATAAGATTTGAGATATAAGATTTGAGAATTTTTTAAATATTATTGTCTAAGTGCTTTATTCCTTTTGTTTATAAAACTTTTTAGTCAATGTAGTGATTTTATCCTAAGCCCCATCCCTAATTTTACCTGAAATCAACTCAATTTTTTCTACTGTAGAAAAAATTACTCTTGAATGGGCCCCATAACACTAAAGTATTCTACAGTAGAAAAAATTCTTTATTTTTATGAAAATATGAAAAATTATATTCCTAAGAATATCCAATGAATTATCCAAAAATATTTCTACAGTAGAAAAAATTAGACCTTTAAAACAATATTTTTTGGGAATTAGGGGCGAATTTTATCTTTAAAAAAAATTCTGAAAAATTCAAAAAGAAAAAAATAATTGTAAAAATTTCACTTTAAAATAGATTTAAACAATCTAAACTTTAATATTCTGATAATCAAATTTGAATTCTAATAATCTTCTGCAGCAGTTTTAACCAATCGACTGGCAAAGGTAGGGCATGCTGCAACGTGTGTATGAACGTAACTGGCCAGGGTGTTCTTACTCATCAGCCCATCCATGGAATCAGTTACACCTTTACCCCTTAGAATGTCGAATGCAAATTTCGGTTTACTGCCTTCCAGTTCCAGTTTGGAGTAGTGGAACTCATGACCATGGAATGTTTCACCTTCAGGGATGATGATGTTATCCTGTGCAGCCCTGGCAATAACATAACTCAATGCTTGGGGTTTTTTGGTCATATGGGAATCATAACCAAACACGTCACACATATTATACTGGTTTATGGAACGGGTGAGATACATTAACCCCCCACACTCTGCATAAATTGGTCGTGCTTCCTGGTGGAACTTTTTAATGGAACTGCGCATGGCCTGGTTGGCCTCCAGTTCCCGGGAAAATATTTCAGGGTACCCTCCCCCTATATAGATTCCATCCACATCAGGCACTTCTTCATCGTGCAATGGGCTGAAGTAAACCAGTTCTGCATTATTGGCTTCCAGTGCCTCCAGATTATCCTGATAGTAGAAGGTGAACACCTCGTCCCGTGCAATGCCCATTTTAACTTTCCGGTTGTTTTCCTGTTGGAAAAGTGGTTCTCTTCCTTCAGGGAGTTTCCCAGCACCTTTCATTATACTGGTAAGTGCATCCAGGTCTATGTTCTCCTCCATGACCCGGCCCCAGTCTTCAATGTTCCTCTTAATATTCTCCCTTTCCACTGCAGGCACCAGGCCAAGATGACGTTGTTCCACAGTAATGGCATCATCCCGGGGAATACCACCAATCACTGGAGTATCTGCCAGTTTTTCCACAGCTTCCTTGGTTTTAAGGTAGTGTTTCCTATTTTTAACTAGGTTAAGGATAACCCCCTCGATCCTGATGGTGGGATCCAGAGTTTTAAAACCGATTACAATAGCGGCAGCACTTTTAACCAGACTGCGGGAGTTTAAAATCAGAACAACTGGTGCGTTGAGTGCTTTGGCAATTGATGCCGTGTTCCCCACATCCCCAGTGGGGCTTATTCCTTCATAAAGTCCCCTGACACCTTCTATAACTCCCACCTTTGAGTTTGAAATCTTCAATCCCCTTTCAAATGCCTCGCGGATCTGGCCGTCGCTCATGAAAAATGAATCCAGGTTTCGGCTGATGTTTCCAGTGGCCATGGTATGATAAGTGGTATCAATGTAATCAGGGCCCGCTTTATAGGGTTGAACTTCCTGTTCATGGGATAATGCTTTCATTATCCCGGTGGAAATGGTGGTCTTACCCACCGCACTACCTGTGCCTGCCAGTACTAATCTCATATTTCTAATAAGAACTGTCTTTTATAATAAAAGTGGTGACAGATTTGAAAGACTAATGGTAAAAACTTGAATCTGGTAAGATCTTAAATCTTCAATTTGTTCAAGACATACATTTACTTCGCATCTGCTCTTTCTAAATTTTTATTAATCTTAACCAACACATAGTAAGTTGATGGAGATAGAAAAACTTCGTATTCTGGGTGAAGCCTCACAATACGACCTCTGTAACTATGTGGGTCTTAATAAGGAGAATTTCACATCCCGTAACCTACCCGGGATTTATCATGCCAGAACTCAAGGTGGTTGTCAGGTTCCACTATTTAAGGTTCTGATGAGCAACCACTGCACCAGTGACTGCAACTACTGTATCAACCACTGCCATAATCGTTTTGAAAGGATTGAATTTTCACCTGAAGAGTTAATATCTGTTTTTCTTCATTATTATCAGAATCACTATGCTGAAGGTCTTTTTTTAAGTTCAGGAATGCCCGGGGATGCTGATGTGGCCATGGAGAAGATGGTGGAGGTTGCGCGTAAACTGCGTTTGGAATATGAATACCAGGGTTATATACACCTCAAGGTAATTCCAGGGGCTTCCTATGATATGATAAAAAGAGCCATGAACCTGGCAGACCGGGTGAGTGTGAACCTCGAATCTGCCACTAAGTCGGGTTTCCAGGAACTCACCAGTACCAAGGATTACCATAACGATGTCCTGCGGAGAATGAAATGGATCGGTCGCCTGAAGAAACGTCACCCTGAAATGGCCCCCTCTGGTCAAAGTACCCAGATAATTGTGGGTGCGAATAATGAAACTGATCAGGATGTTTTGAAACGAGCCCAATGGCTCCATAAACATTTAAATATCAATTTAAGTTATCTAAGTCCTTTCGAACCGCTTAAAGAAACTCCACTATCAAATCACACTAAACCTGAAAAGAAAAGAACCCCCCGCATTTATCAAGCTCAGTTTCTTCTGAACTCGTATGGTTTTTCACTGGATGAGATTATCCTGGATGATGAAGGTTTCATACTCTTGAATGAAGATCCTAAATTGCTCTGGGCAAAATCTCACCCAGAAGAATTCCCGGTGGAGGTAAATGAAGCCAGTTTTAAACAGTTGATGCGTATCCCGGGAGTAGGAAAAAAATCCGCCCAGAGGATTGCCGATTCCCGTAGAAAAGGAGTGAAATTCAACAAAATGGAAGAACTTAAGAATTTAGGTGTGGTGACCAAAAGGGCTGAACCATTCATCCAGTTGAACCATGCCAGACAGACCACACTGTCTTTTTAACACAACCATTTTAAAATGAATTATTTTAAGTTAAATCACTTCCGTGTTTAAATTTAATTATTTTAAGTGTTTAAATTGTATCATTATACTGAATTTTTAATATACTTTTAATATACTGAATTTTTTTATATTTACTGTATTTTTTTACTATATTTTTTACTAAACTGTTATAAGTGTCAAAATTGCACCAATAAGTTAAAATTACGCCATAAAATTTGTAAATTATAAAATCACCGAAAAAAAGAACTTCCCAACAAGGATCAAAAAAATAAAGATGTTATAAGTTATAACTAATAAATTCTAACTTATAATTGATTATAACTTATAACCAACCACCCCCGTATATCCATTAAATTCTAAAAATCTTCGTTATCAAACATTTCCCAGATATCAGGATATTTCTGTTGCACTGCCTCTTCAATGAGAGCAGATGCCTCTTTACTTATACTGAATGCCGGTTTTGTATTCTTTAAAAACCTTAAAACAGCTGCAGATCGAGCAGACCATAATGATATACGAGGATTTTTTCGCACATCCAACACCACTCCATCAATGATGACTCTATCCAGATCTTCCTTGGCCTTTCTGGGTTGTTTTTTGGTTTTTTGAGGATTTTTAACCTTTGAAGAACTTCTGGCAACTGCTTTCTCAGGAGTTTTCTTCTTTCCTGGTGCTATTTTTTGACTGCTCTCATCTTTCTTCGGTTTATCCTCATTTTTAGGCTTTTCTTTCCGAATAAGGGCATCTAATCCTCTTCCCAGTGCACTTTCACCTTTTTTAGCAGTCATTTATTGGCCTCCCCATCAGATTCATTTAGTGATAAAAATTCCTTGGCAAGGTCATTGTAGGCTTCAGTTCCTATACATTCATCATCATAAATAATACAGGGTTTCCCATGGCTGGGGGCCTCGGCCAGTTTCACATTCCGTGGTATAGTGGTTTTAAAAATGTATTCAGTATCACCGAAGTACTGTTTTACATTTTGGTAAACATCCCTGCCCAGTCGAGTTCGAGAATCATAGAGAGTAATTAATATTCCTTTTATTGGAGAAGGACTGTTTAGACGACTTTCAACCAGTTTCATGGCATCTAAAAGATCAGCCATTCCTTCCAGGGCATAAAACTCGGCCTGGATAGGTATGATGACACTATCTGCAGCTACCAGGGCATTGATGGTTAAAATACCCAGAGAAGGAGGCACATCCAGGAGAACGTAATCATAATCATCTAAAAGACCATCCATGGATTCTTTTAATATGAATGGGAACCCAATATCTTTACTGAGTTCTATTTCAGCTCCGCTGAGTGAGATATGGCTGGGAAGAAGGTCCAGTTGGGAAATTTCAGTGGAAACAATTGCCTCGCCCACGGTCTGTTCACCAGTTAAAACCCTGTAAACTGAATTTTCCTCGTTTTTCTCCACCCCGAATGCAGTGGTGGCATTGGCCTGAGGGTCCATGTCAATTACCAGAACTTTTTTCCCTAAAATTGCTAATGCCGCTGAAAGATTTACTGCTGTGGTGGTTTTACCGCAACCACCCTTCTGATTGAGTATAGATATTACTTCTGCCATAATGGTTCTCCAATTATTTTTCTTAAATCCTATTTTTTTTAAATTTTTATATGATGGTATTTTTTTATATGACTGTATTATGTATAGGCTGTATTTCTTATAAATTATAAGTTATTAAGTATAAGTTATAAGTTATAATATTTAAAGTTTTCATATGCATTATAAAGAAATTCAGATGGATTACAGGACATGAATAAAATTTATGGAAATCTGTAAACTCAAGGATTAAAAATGAAAATACAAAAAAATAAAATAAAAATAAAAACTTTATTCAAAAAATTGGGATCATTCCAGGATGGTTCCCGGTGATACATTCCCCACCATTGGATGTGACAATGAAGGTATTCTCAATTCCAACCATACCGACATCTTTAATTCCTTTTTTAGGTTCCACTGCAAATACCATGCCTTCCTGGAGTGGTTGGTCGAATCTTTCGGCAATCACAGGGAGTTCATCAATCAATAGACCTATAGCGTGCCCTAAGAACTTTACCTTACGTGGTCCGAACCCCATGAAGTTCTCCAAAAAATCATCATCCAGGTTATCCATAATGTTACCATATATCTGGGAGGGAATTGTACCAGGTTTTAACATCCGGGCGATTTGATTCTGGATTTCCACACACCTCTGGTGGGCTTCAAGGGCATGTTCAGGTAATGTGCTGCCATACATGTAGGTCATGGTCTTATCGGTGTTGTAACCATTTACAGCACAGCCTACATCTACAAATACCAGGTCACCTTTTTCCAGTTTCCTATGGCGGCTTCCTAAGACTGGTGCTGCTGGGCTTATTCCTCGAGTTCCACTGGCACCGTCAAAATAGGTGGGGTAGATGGAACTATTACCAAAACCAACATGTCCCACTACCATTTCGTTATCGAACATTCCAAAACGGGTTAATCCATCATGACCTTCACTTACTAGAGTTTTGAAGATTTCAACAGCCAGATCTGCTTCACTCATACCCTCATGCAACATTTCAGGCACCATGTCTTCAGTGACGTGCTGATGGATTTTTCCAGACTTCCTCATGAAAGATAGCTCGTATTCACTTTTAACTGCCCTCACTGCAGCTAACTGTTGATCAACTGGTTTAAATTCTTTGAAAGGAAAGTGTTTGGTAAAACGCTGGTACAGGGCAAGGGGTACCACTTCAGTTTCCAGATAAACCGTATCTGGAAGAGTTTTAATTTCCTTACGAGCATCTCGGAAACTTTTCATTGGTTTAATAGAGGGGAATAATGATTCATCCATTGCTCGTTGGTAACTGCGCCGCACCCATAAAGTGGGATCTTCTTCACAGGGAATTAGAAGTATGCCTTCCTGCATGGTGCCAGTGAAGTAGTAAATGTTGATTTTACTGAAAATTACTGCCATTTCCCATCCCGGGTTTGAAGCGTCCATTATGGCCTTAAAAGATTTTATCCTACCTTCAATTTGGGATAAAGGAACCTTTTCCATTAAAGCGTTTTCCATTGCATTTATCTCCCAATACTTTTACCTGTAATTTTAAGACAGACATTCTTTATTTAATGAAAACATTCTTCTAACGAAGCACGTTCTGTTAAGAAAAACTCGTAAAATGAGGATCTCCTAGAAGAACGTATTTTTATCAAGTAATGATAGGTTTATATCAATGAAAAAAAACCTAAAGTGTTTAAAAAATGTTTAAAAGTTAACTTAAATTTAGATGATCTAAATTAGAAGTTAACCCTTCTTGAGATGTCCATTGGAAGAGGTAGTGGCCGGTAGGGCATTCCTTCAGTTTCCAGTTTTATGACATCGATGAGTTCTTGAAGACCCATGGATACCTTTTGACCGGTTTCCCTAACGTTAACTGTTAGTTCGGAACCTCCTTCAATTTCACGGTCCCCGATTACAATAACATAGGCTGCCCATTCTCCTCCAGCATTACGGATCTTTTTACCCACTGTTTCTGGCCGGTCATCCACATCCACACGGATATGAGCGTCCTTGATTTTTTGCGCCAGTTTATTTGCATACCCCATATGTCGCTCTGCTATTGGTATAACTCGCACCTGGGTGGGTGCCAGCCAAACCGGTAACATTGGAACTTTTTCTTTCATATCCAGTGCGGATTTTTCAAGCAAACTGCATATAACCCGTTCAATACTCCCTGTAGGACTGCAGTGCAAAATGAGAGGGTGATGTTCATGTTCCTCGGAGTCAATGTAGTTGATTCCAAATCTTTCCCCACTTTCCACGTCAATCTGTATGGTTGGGTTTTCAATTGGCCTTCCCAGGGAATCGATAGCCGCAAAGTCCATTTTACATATCCAGTAGTGTTTACGTTCCGGTAGGATCTCCATCAGTACTGGTTTTCCAATCATGGCTGCTGCTTTGTTGATCCAGTCCTGATTTTCATGCATGAAATCTGCTGTAGCCCGAAGGATGACTTCGTAATTGACATCCAGATCTTCTCCAGTCTTTTTACACATTTCAATCTGGCCCTCAAACTCCCCCAGTGACTGTTCTAAATCAGCACAGACTGTGTGCAGGTCAGGCATGGTGAATCCACGGAGTCTTTTTAATCCAACAACTTCTCCCTTTTTCTCTAGACGGAAACTGTAGGTTGAAAGCTCGTAGATACCCACTGGCAGGTTTTTCCAGGTTAAGAATGAGTCTGCCAGGATTCTGAAAGCTCCAAAACAGGCTGCAAATCTGAGCATGAGGTCTTTTTTACCACTGGTCATCCGGTACTGCCTTTCTCCGAATTTTTCTGCATGCACCCGGATGGCATCGTCTGCCAGGTCATACATAATTGGAGTTTCCACTGGCATGGCCCCGCGGTCGGTTACCAGGTTGTAAACATAATCAGATAACAGGTCACGGATGAGTCTGCCTTTAGGGTACCAGCGAAGGTGTCCCACATCTGCAGATGGTTCATAATCTGCCAGTTTTTTCTCACGCATGAGTTTCACGTGTGGGGGTTCCTCACCAGTAGATTCTCCCCGCCCCAGTTCATAATCCACCAGTTTTTTAAGATCCATACTCTGGTAATTGTAATTCTCAGTGTTCAGAAGTTCTCCATCTTTTAATATGTAAAATTCTGATTTTTCACCATCTTCAGATTCATCTTCCTTTGTTTCCGGGGCTTTCTGAGAGGTTATGCTACGGGAAAGTTCAGATAGAGGGTGTCCCTTGCAGGAGACTTCGAATGATTTGTACCATCCGAAGGGTACTCTGCTTACTACCAAATCCCGGGCCTGGAGTTCAGATTCCAGGTTGGTGAGGATCTTTTTGGCTGCATCAGGTGCACCTAAAGATGAGCTTAAATGAGCGTAGGGGTAAATTACGATGTTTTCAGGCTTAACTTTCCCAGATACGTCCAATATTTCCTTTACAGCGTTTTCAACCACTGCAGTTGGGTTTTCTTCGTCTTCCTTCTCCACGGCAGTGAAAACCACTAGTGCATTTTCAAATTGGCCTTTCTTCTTTTCGTCTTCTATTTCCTCTGCAATTCGTGTTTTGGATTTGGTCTGGTACTTCAAATGATCAGAATGAATCAAAAGTATGCGCATACTACCACCTTAATATAAACTCAGTTAATTATATGATTGAGTTAACCATATTTTGTTAACCATTATCTTTTTTAGAACTTAACCTTAAGAATAAAATTCTGTTTTGATGTTATTTATAAGCTACCTCTATGAAATTATGAAACTATCCTAGTGGAGTGGATGAATCCATCCAGACTAAATCTATAATCAGGGATGATGAACAGGTTTACCATGAGTCTTAAAGTAATTAAATGGTTAAAAAAATGAAATTCTTTAAATTATGAATTTATTAACCATTTAATCTAAATATTAGCATCCTAAGAAACATTCCACCAGTTATAATGCGTTTCTCTAAGAAAGAGATAGCATTTAAAAAGCTGTTGAGACAATATTTATAACATTATAAGTTTGCGATATTTATTTTGTAAATCACAGGTGATTAAATGAGAAGTGATAACATAAAAAAGGGGATGCAAAGAGCCCCTCACCGTTCCCTTTTACGGGCATGTGGTGTAACCGATGATGAAATGAAAAAACCATTCATTGGAGTAGCTAATAGTTTTACTGACATAGTCCCAGGACATATCCATTTAAAACAAATAGCTGATGCAGTTAAAATGGGAATTAGCCAGGCAGGAGGTGTTCCCTTCGAGTTCAGCACCATGGCTATCTGTGATGGAATTGCCATGAACCACGATGGAATGCGTTATTCACTGGCAAGCCGCGAAATCGTGGCAGATACCGTGGAGAGCATGGCACAGGCCCACAGCCTGGATGCACTGGTTCTTTTACCCACCTGTGATAAGATCGTTCCAGGCATGCTCATGGCTGCTGCCCGTCTGGATATACCCTCAATAGTGGTTACAGGTGGACCCATGCTCCCTGGAGAATACAACGGAGAAGCTGTAGACCTCATAAATGTTTTTGAAGCAGTGGGCAAGGTTTCCGCAGGGAAAATGAGTGAAGAAGAACTGGATGAACTGGAACGCTGCGCCTGCCCTGGAGCAGGATCATGCGCCGGGCTTTTCACCGCCAACAGTATGGCCTGCTTAACTGAAGCCATGGGAATGAGCCTACCTTACTGTGCCACCACCCATGCCGTGGACTCCCGGAAGATCCAGCTGGCCAGGGAATCAGGGGAAAAGATAATGGAACTGGTGGAAAAAAACATCACCCCCTCCATGATCATGACCCAGAAAGCTTTTAACAACGCCGTGATTGTGGACCTGGCACTGGGAGGATCCAGTAACACCGCCCTGCACCTACCAGCCATTGCCCATGAGCTGGAAGATCATGGAGTTGAAGTTACATTAGATCTTTTCGATAGTTACAGCAGGGAAATACCCCACCTGGCTGCAATAAGCCCATCTGGTAAACACACCATGCTGGATCTGCACAAAGCAGGAGGCATACCTGCAGTTTTAAAGGTTTTATGCGATAAAATTGCTCTAGAAAACATTACCTGCACCGGTAGTTCCCTGGAATATAACATATCAGAAGCCAAAGTCAATGATGACACAGTTATACATTCCATGGACAGTCCAGTTCACAGTGAAGGAGGAATTGCTGTTTTAAAGGGGAATTTAGCCCCTAATGGTTCTGTGGTCAAGCAGGCTGCTGTTAGTGAAGACATGTTAACTCACCAGGGCCCAGCCAAAGTCTTCAACAGTGAAGAAGAAACCACCAAAGCCATATTCCAGGGTAAAATCCAGGAACAGGATGTAATTGTGATTCGTTATGAGGGTCCCCGTGGAGGTCCAGGTATGAGGGAAATGTTAAACCCGACATCAGCAATATCCGGAATGGGAATCAAATCCGTTGCCCTCATAACCGACGGAAGATTCTCTGGAGGAACCAGAGGCCCATGTATTGGGCATGTTTCGCCAGAAGCCATGAGTAATGGCCCTATTGCAGTGGTGGAAGATGGTGACATTATAAAAATAGACATACCCCAGAGGAAACTGGAACTCCTGGTAGATGACGAGGAAATCAAGCAAAGACTTCAAAACGTCAACCACCCTGAAAAACCTTTGAAAGGATGGTTAGCACGTTACAGTAAAATGGCCAGTTCCGCTGATGAAGGTGCAGTTCTAAAATAGGTGGTTTAATGGCCAAAAAAAGGAATAATAAAGCTAAACAAAAACCTAAATCTCCCCCTAAGGAAAAATCAAGTAGCATGGGAAGGGAAATAGCCAGTTATGTTATAATCATACTGGTTGGAATTATACTGGCCCAGCACCTGAATGTGGTGGTTTCTGGAAGTATGGAACCAGTCTTCTACCGGGGAGACGTGGTGGTTATAGAAAAAACCAACCTATTTGGTATTCAGGAAGTGAACCCCACTGATCTGAACGTAGGAGATATTGTCATATACAATGCCACCTGGTTCCCTGAACCGGTTATCCATCGTATAATCAGCATCCAGACCGGATCTGATGGACAAAAATATTACGTTACCAAGGGAGATAATAATCCCAAACCAGACCCGAGTTTGGTTTCAACAGGACAGGTACAGGCCAAAGTTGTGAGTATTGGTAACCAGCCTCTGGTAATCCCTAAAATTGGTTACATAACCCTATGGATCCGTGGATTATAATCCACTGATTCTACTTTATTTTACAATCCACGAAGATTAATCTACTAAATATTATACATTTACAATAAAAAAAAATCCATTATTATAAAAATAACCCCCCATTTATCAAAAAAAATCCCGCTTACTAGGTGAATTCATGTACAGAAAACTGGAACAATATGCTATTCAATCCGTGAAAAAAGTAATTCAAGATCTCGGATGGGAAGAACCTGCCGAAATCAAATTTGAAGTACCGCCCAACTCTAATATGGGTGATCTGGCCACTTCAGTGGCTTTTCAATTAGCTTCATCACTGAAAAAATCTCCAGTGGAGATTTCGCAAAAAATAACCGATAACATTGAAATTATACCTCCTTTTAAAAAAGTAGAATCCAAAGGACCCTATGTTAACTTTTTCTTTGACCCAGAAATGTTTTCAAGGATGGTTCTTGAATCAGTTCAGGAAGATTATGGTGCACTGGAAAACAAGAATAAAAAAGTAATCCTGGAGCACACTTCTGCTAATCCCAACGGACCATTACACATTGGCCACATCAGAAACGCCATTATAGGCGATTCACTGGCCCGTGTTCTTAGATCAGCTGGTTTCCAGGTGGAAACCCAGTACTATGTTAACGATATGGGACGACAGATTGCCATGATCGTTTGGGGACTCCAAAACCTGGATTACCAGATGGACCCTGATGGAAAGAAAGATGTGGAGATAGGGAAACTTTACTTCCAGGTTAACCAGGAATTAAAGGCAAATCCTGAAATTAAAAACCAGATAGATTCTATACTCAAAACATACGAGGAAGAAAACCCACCTGAACTGGAATCAATGTTTAAGGAAGTGGTTAGTAATTGCCTGGAAGGGGTGGAAAATACTTCCCGTCGTATGAACATCACCCACGACGCATTCGTATGGGAGAGCCAGTTTGTCAGGGACGGTTCAATGAAGAAAATACTGGAAACCCTGGATGAGTACACCAAACAAAATGATGTGCTCTACCTGGATCTTACTGATTATGGAATTGAAAAGGAACTTATTTTAACCCGTTCTGATGGAACATCCCTTTACAGTACCCGGGACTTAGCCTACCACTTGCAAAAATCTGAAAACTCAGATCAGGTGGTGGATGTTCTGGGTTCGGATCATAAACTGGCCATTGACCAGTTAAAAATTGCCCTGGGCTTAATAGGGGGTAAAAGTCCAGATGTTATTTTCTACGAGTTCATCACCCTACCTGAAGGATCCATGTCCACCCGGCGGGGAGTGTTCATCAGTGTGGATGAACTGATAGGCGAAGCCACCCAGAGGGCCAGGGTCGAACTGGATGAGCGAAGACCTGAACTGGGTGAAGATGAGAAAAAGAAAATTGCAAAAATCATCGGTGTGGGAGCTATACGATACTATATTGCACGATTATCCCCAGAAAAACATATTGTATTTAAATGGGATGAAGCATTAAGTTTCGAGAGAGGATGTGCATCTATCCAGTATGCTCATGCCCGAGCATGTAAATTACTGGAAAAAGCAGGCGAATTTACTCCATCAGAGGTAAAAATCGATACTTTGAACTTCCATGATCTGGATACACTGGAAGTCGACCTCTTAAAAACCCTGGCTAAATTCAGTACCATTATTGAAGATTCAGCCAGAGACCTGAGAGTTCACTCTGTGGCCCAGTACGCCCTTGAAGTGGCTGGTGCCTTCAATAAATTCTATAAATCAGTTCCAGTGATTGGATCTGAAAAAGAATTCTTAAGACTGCTATTGGTAGATAAATCCCGCATAACCATTAGAAATTGCCTTGATTTACTGGGAATAGAAGCCCCAATATCAATGTAGTAGTGGATAAGAATAAGACAGAATACTTGTGATGTAAGTTAAGATTCTAAAAAGTAAGTTAAGGTTCTAAACCTTTATTAAATTAAGGTTCTTAAACCTTTATTATAGTTATTGAATATAGAGAACACATCTTGATATAATTAGCTGATTCTTAAAAGTAGGATTAGGTGAGGATTATTAAGTTGTTAATTATTATAAGATTATTATAAAACACTACAACAAATTATTTAATAAAATGTTTCAAGGGATGTATTTAATGTCTACTAATACTGAACAAAAAATATTAGACGCTGCTTTAAAAGTTTTCTCAGAAAATGGTTATACTGGGGCTAGAACCCGAATAATCGCCGAAAAGTCTGGTTTTACTGAGATGACCCTATTTAGAAAGTTCGAAACAAAAGAAAATCTTTTTAATAAGGTTCTAACTGTAAACAAACAGAGGGTGATGGAAGATGTTAATTCACTACTGGTTCTAGATGAGGAAGTAACAGATCCTAAAGCCCAATTCAAAGCCTTAGTCCTCAATTTAGTGGATTTAGTTGATAAAAACTTTGAATACGTGAATATAATCGTTTATGAACGAGACAATGTCTCCAATTCCATAACAGAAATCTTCATACTGCATCTGTCTAAGTACTTGGAAGAAATATTCACCCAAAAAAAAGTGGATCCTACTGTACTGGCCTACATGATCTTGAGCTTCCTGTATTTCATCACTCTTAACCGAAAAACAGGACAGGCATGTTTTGATTTGGACAAAGCTGTTGAAGAATTTATAGATTATCATTCCAGATGCCTGGAAGTATAATCTTATTTTCAATCCTATTTTTTCCGCTTATTATTTTTTTAAAGCTGTTTTGGATCTTTCCATTTCTCAATGATAGCAATCATTAACTGTTTTTGGAATAGTGTTTTTTAATGAAAATTGGTAACCTTAACAAAATTAACACAGAGTAAATTCAACTCTTCATTAAAAGGTACATTATGGCTTTCTGCACATGCAAACGGTTCTCAGCCTGATCCCACACTGCTGATTGCGGACCATTTAAAACTTCTTCAGTTATTTCCTGACCCCTTATAGCAGGGAGACAGTGCAGGACCATAGCATCCTCGGCAGCAATTGCCAGGATATCCTGGTTAACCTGATAATCCTGCATGTCCTTCATTCTCTGGGCTTCTTCGGCTTCATCACCCATACTAACCCATACATCAGTGTAAATTACATCAGCATCCTTAACTGCTTCGGCAACATCACTGGTGATTTTAATAACTGAACCTGATTTTTCAGCAATCTCCTCTGCCTCTTTTAAAATAACCTGATCAGGCTCATAACCTGGAGGGCATGCTACAGTGAAATCCATACCCACCATTGCTGTTGCCAGCAATAGAGAATTGCATACGTTGTTCCCATCGCCCATAAATGTCATTTTAAGGTTTAAAGTGTTTTTACGCTCCAGTATGGTGAAAATATCAGTGAATGCCTGGCAGGGGTGTTCAAGATTGGTTAAACCATTTATCACCGGGATATCTGCGTACTTGGCAAACTGGAGGACATCATCGTGTTCACGTGCCCGGATCATGATCCCATCCACATAACGACTCATTGCCCGTGCAGTGTCCGGAATGATCTCTCCCCTTCCTAGCTGAAGGTCTGAAGCTGATAAATACAGTGGATGTCCACCTAACTGGTACATGCCAACTTCGAAGGATATCCTGGTTCTGGTTGAAGATTTTTCAAAAACCATTGCCAGTGATTTGCCTTTTAATGGTTTTTCAGGACCTTGTCCTTTTTTAAACTCTTCTGCTATTTCCAGTATTTCATCCAGATGGTTTCGCGCGTCTAGCGCGGATAAAAGATGTTTCATATAACTCATCCCTTAAGTTAATCCTTATTTTTAATGAAAATTGATAGCAAAGTAATGATAATTTAGTTTTTATTATTATGAGTTAGTTATTACTTCTGAAGATGGAATATCTACTGATCCTTTTACTTAAAGTTTATGACAAGGATGAAATTTTTTAGTGATATTTACGGAGATATTATCAAATAATCACAACAACTCAAAATCACAGCAACTTTAAGAACATACAAATATTTAACCAAATTCAAGCCTGTAAACCCTTTTAATTGCCTCAAGCTCTTTTTCACTGTTTTTTAGTTTTTCTTCCACTGTACTGACCTTTACTAAATTCCGAATCCATTCATCACGGAGATTTTCAGATTCTTCAGTAGGATTATCCATAAGCCTATTGTGAGCTTCTTCTACCAGTTGCTGATGTTTGATAATATCCTGTTGTGCTTCATCCCGGTCTGATTTTGCCTGTTGAAAGAGTTTGGACAGCCCTTCCCTTATCTCTTCATTTACTAAAGACTTGGAACTAGAAATTTCTTCTTTAAGATGAGCAATTTCTTTATCATTCCGTTTCAAAACACTGCCCAACTGGTCTAACTTACGCTTTGTGTTTTTTATTTTTTGGGGGTCTTCCCATGCATCGGATGATAAAATTTGAGATTCCAGTGTTATAATCTCAGCTTTTATCCGGGCATTGTCTTGTAGGGCCTGGTCCAATTCCAACTCATTGTCCAGTATGTCTCGTGCAAGTTCCTTAATTCTTTCAGCATTGGGTAGATTATTCAGATATCGCCTGGATCTGGTCATTTAAACCCCCTTACCCTCATCATTACTCCGTCCATTCATCAAGAAATAATTTTGACAAATTGTCAATGTTTATGATTTGCGGATTTCATTCATATGCTGGATACGTTTCAGGATAATTTCATCAGTTCCCACATCGCTACGGTGGTATAAATTCCCTTGCACGTGCTGGGTAGCTCTTTCACAGCGTTCTTCTGCATCGTGAATGCTGTCCCCAGTGGTGACCAGGCCCAGTGCCCTGGAACCTGTGGTTAATACATTTCCATTTTTCTGGTTTACTGCTGCGTAAAACACCATGCCACCCTCTGCTTTGATCTTCTCTTCATCCACCTGGATGGGTTGACCTGATTTTCCACTTTCAGGATAACCATTGGGCACCAGATATTTGCAGACTGTTGCCTGGGGTTTGAAATGGGCTTTTTTAAGGTTTCCATCAACCACTCCCTGACATAATTCCACCATACTGGTTTCTAAAAGTGGCAGTACATTCATAGCCTCTGGATCTCCAAAACGAGCATTGTATTCCACTAATTTAGGTCCGTCACGGCATAACATGAATTGACCGTATAGAACTCCCTTGTAAGGACCTACCTCTTTTTTGACAGCATTAATGGTTTCTTCCATGACTTTAACAGCATCATCATACTCTTTTGATTCAAGAAATGGTAAAAGGCCATTTTTATCAGAATATGAACCCATCCCACCAGTTATTGGGCCCTGATCTCCTTCGTAGGCATGAGGGTGATCCTGAGCTGCTGGCATTGGAATTAAATGATCTCCATCCACCATGGCCTGTACTGTGAATTCTTCACCAACCAGGCGTTCTTCTATGACCACACTGGCATGGCCCCCAATTCTATTCTCAATAATCTGTTTAACGTAATTTTTAGCATCCTCTGAGTCTTTAAGGTGTTCACCAACGATTTTAACACCCTTGCCACCAGTTAAACCTACTGGCTTCACCACCACATCATCACCAAAGTCATCGATGAACTCACCTGCATCTTCCACTGTGTCGAAGGCACCGTAGGCAATGGATCCGGAGATGTTATATTTGGTGAATAACTCCCGCATGAATGCCTTGTCAGTTTCAATTCTGGCGGCTTGACGTGTGGGCCCCACACAGGGAATTCCCGCTTCCTGGAGTGTGTCAACTATTCCGTGTTCCAGGGGTGCTTCCGGACCGATTATGGCCATGTCCACCTTAGCATTCTGGGCGTATTTTTTCACACCCTCAATGTCCATTTCACTACCAATCTTGAATTGGGAGATACGGGCGATACCCGGATTTTGATTGCTCATTATTGAATAAATATCAGCTTCTTTATGTAACGCCTGACAAATGGCGTGTTCTCTTGCTCCAGTTCCTACCACCAGAATCTTCATATTAACCCTCCAAGTTTCTTAAATTAAATCTTTAATTCCACACACATATAATTCATGGTTTTATCAGAGAAGCCTTTAGTGAAGTTGTGAAGGCTCCACTGCAAGGACCCTTTAGTTACCTTTTAATATCGTTAAGTGCCCGATATTAGGAGATCAATGTAAATAGCTTACCAATCTTTAATGAATTCCATTATTATTAATACATACAAATACATATAACATGAAAACTAATCGGCATATAATAAAATAATGTGGATTTTTTTAAATAAATTTTTTAATAAAGGAAATTTGTAGGAAATTTGTCAAGCAACACAATTTAGGTGTCAAATATGAAGGGCAGTCAAGCCATAATAAAGTCACTAACCGATGAGGGAGTGGACGTAGTCTTCGGATATCCTGGAGGAGTCCTACTCCCCCTGTACGATGTAATCTACGATTCAGATCTCAAACACATACTGGTAAGGCACGAACAGTGCGCAGCCCACGCAGCAGACGGTTACGCTCGGGCCTCTGGCAAAGTAGGTGTATGCATAGGTACTTCCGGTCCTGGAGCCACCAACCTGGTGACCGGTATTGCCACCGCTTACATGGACTCAGCTCCTATTGTAGCCCTAGCAGGGCAAGTAGGCACCTCCCTAATTGGTAACGACGCATTTCAGGAAGTAGACACCATAGGCATGACCATGCCCATTAGCAAACACAATTTCCAGGCCATGGAGTCATCAGAAATACCCCCGATGATAAGATCATCGTTTTACATAGCTCGAACTGGTAGGCCTGGCCCAGTGGTGGTTGATTTGCCTAAAGATGTCCAGGAAGGAGAGCTTGATTATCCTGAAAACATAACCATTGACCTGCCAGGTTATAAACCCACCAAAAAAGGACACCCCCTGCAGGTTAAAAAAGCCGCAGAACTGATATTAAAATCTAAAAAACCAGTTATTCTTGCAGGAGGAGGTGTGATCCTTTCCGGTTCATCTCCCGAGCTACAGCACCTATCAGAAATAATCGGAGCACCAGTAACCACCAGTTTAATGGGTAAAGGATGTTTCCCGGAAGATCATCCACTATCCCTGGGAATGCTGGGAATGCACGGCCGTGTAGCATCCAACATGCTGGTAGACGAATGTGACTGTCTCATTGCAGTGGGTTGTCGGTTCTCAGACCGTACCACAGGAGATGTGAATAAATTCGCACCTAACGCTAAAATAATTCACATTGACGTTGATCCTGCTGAGATTGGGAAGAATATAGATGTGACTGTGCCCATTGTGGGTGATGCCAAGATCATCTTATCCCACTTATTACGGATCATATCCCAGACGCAGCAGTCTAACAATCATGACTGGACAGATTACGTAAAGACCTTCCGTGCCAGTTGCATGCCCCGTCTTTCATTTGATGACATGCCCCTTAAACCACAGCAGGTTATAAAAGAGATTTCAGAGGCAGTTACTGATGATACCATAATTACCACTGATGTTGGTCAGAACCAAATGTGGATGGCCCATTATTTCACCTCCAGAAATCCAAGGAAGTTCATATCATCAGGAGGCCTGGGAACCATGGGATTCGGTTTCCCTGCAGCCATGGGAGCCAAAGTAGCAATGCCAGATAATGATGTGGTGGCAGTTTGCGGAGACGGTGGATTCTTAATGGTCTGCCAGGACCTGGCAACGATTAAGGAATATGACATTCCAGTGGTGGTCTGTGTCTTAGACAACCGTTATCTGGGAATGGTGGCTCAGTGGCAGAAACTGTTCTACGATGAGAGAATCTCCCAGACCAAACTCAATGCCATGCCGGACTTTGTTAAACTGGCCGAAGCTTTCGGAGTTAACGCTCACCGTGTAGAACGTCCCGGTGAGATGAAAGAAACACTGAAAAACGCCTTGAATTCCGGAGAACCAACTCTAATTGATGTGATGATCGATCCCAATGAGATCCTACCTATGGTACCCCCAGGATGTGGTCTCACTGAGATCGTTGGCGAATACAAGGTTGAAAGGGAAAACCCGGGTGAAATAAACTACCGGCCTTCTGCCCAGGAAACTGGAGGTGATTAGAATGGACCAACAGAGAAGCCACATAATCAGTGCCATAGTACTGCACCGGCCAGGTGTCCTCCAGCGTGTTGCTGGCCTGTTCACCCGTAGAGGTTTCAACATCGACAGTATCACTGTAGGACCCTCAGAACAGGATGGACTGGCCCGTATGACCATCATCTCCCAGGGGGATGATAAAATCCTGGAACAAATCACCAAACAACTGAATAAGATCATCGAAGTGATTAAGGTGCGGGATCTGGATGCAGAGGGAACTGTAATCCGGGAGCTGTGTCTTATCAAGACCCATGCCACATCAGAAAGATCCCGTTCTGAGATCATTCAGTACGCCAAGATATTCAGGGGCAGAATCGTTGATGCAGGACCCGAAAATCTCACTCTGGAGATCACCGGAACACCAGAAAAGATCGACGCACTCATTGACCTTTTAAGAGGTTTTGGTATCAAAGAAATCTCCAGAACTGGACCAACAGCCATATCAAGGGGTTCAAAAACAATATAAAACTTTGATACTTAACCCTTGATTTTTTTTATTTTTATATTTAATTTTTTATTTTTATATTAAAGCAATCCCAATTAGCCCTTTAATATTATCAATCCCTAAATGGGCATTTTTTGGAGGTAAAAGAGTTTAATGTCCCTTAATTCAACTCAGGGCAAACTTTATTAATCAAACTCCATCAATATTAGACATATAAAATAACCCTAAGAAAAAAAATTTCTTATATGCCCCTCGTGGTATTTCTTTTGAATTTTTAAAAGAGGTGACCTATATGAAGATTTATTATGAAAAAGACGTGGATATAGACGTACTTAAGGATAAAACCATAGCAGTTATTGGATACGGAAGTCAAGGAATGGCTCAGGCTCGAAACATGGCCGAAAGTGGACTGAATGTTGTGGTCGGACTCCGAAAAGGAGGAAAATCCTGGAAAATCGCAGCTAATCATGGTATGAAAGTTTTAACCATTGAAGAAGCTGCAGAAATGGCTGACGTCATTCACGTGCTCATTCCTGATGAAATACAGGCTGATGTTTATGAAAAATCAATCAAACCTGGCCTGAAAGAAGGTAACACCCTCAGTTTCTCCCACGGGTACAACATACACTACCAGTACATAAAACCGCCAACCAATGTCAACGTAACCATGATCGCTCCTAAAGGTCCTGGTTCTACAGTTCGTGGACAATACGTTGATGGATTTGGTGTTCCTGGCTTGGTGGCAGTCCAGCAGGATTACACTGGCAATGCTCAGCAGGTGGCCCTGGCCATGGGACAGGGAAGCGGTCTCACCCGTGCCGGAGTCCTTGAAACCACCTTCAAAGAAGAAACTGAAACTGATCTGTTTGGTGAACAGGCAGTTCTCTGTGGAGGAGTCACTGAACTCATAAAAGCAGGATTCCAGACCCTGGTGGAAGCTGGTTACCAGCCAGAAGTCGCTTACTTTGAAACCTGTCACGAAGTCAAACTCATCGTTGACCTCATATACAAGAAAGGATTCGCTGGAATGTGGAATGATGTGAGTAACACTGCAGAATTTGGAGGGTTAACCCGTAGGGAGCGGGTTATAACTGAAGAATCCCGTAGGGAAATGAAAGAAATCCTGAAAGAAATTCAGAATGGTAAATTTGCCAAAGAATGGGCCCTTGAAAACCAGGCCGGAAATCCTCAACTCAACAGGATGAGGGACATAGAAGACGAATTGGAAATTGAAAAACGGGGCAAAAAGCTCAGGAAACTTTGTGGACTGGAAGAATAATTCTTTTCCACCCTTTTTTATTTAAAAACAGTATTTTATCTGATGAATTTATTCAGATAAATTCATTGGTGACTTTGTCGGATAAGTTTATCTAATGACTTTTTCGGAAAAGCTCATTTAATGACTTATCTAAATTGTTATTATTTAAATCATCAAAATTTTAATCAAAATTACTAATTTAACATACTCCTCTTTCACTAAATACTGATCTTCCCAAGGTGAACTAAAAATGGTATTTGTAGGAATGGATCATGGAACCACCGGTGTTTCTTTTACAGTTTTAAATGCAAAACCAGAACATCTCAAGATAGGACGGGATGAACTCTCCACTGGTGAGGTTTCCGCAATGGAAGAACTTTCCAGAATAGTTGATCTGGATTCAATCCAGCTGATGGCCATTACCTACGCTATGGGCGATGGTATCAGCAAAATAACACCCCTTGATCAGGTTAAAAATAGGGGTATTCTCTCTATTGAAGGAGCAGGAAAAGTTACCGGTGGTGGTACCGCTGTTTATGAGGAGATTGAAAAGTCGGGAATTCCCACTGTTTTAATACCTGGACTGCACCAGAACACCCCTTCCATGGATCCTAAGTTCAGAGCGGCTTATTCCCATCACGCCAGCGCAGAAAAAGTGAGTATATGTTACAATGCCCTTCTGGAAACTGGATATGAAAACTTTATTGTATCTGATATCAGCTCCAACACCGTGAGCCTTCTCTTGGAAAATGGGAAAATAAGGGGGGCGGTGGATGCCTGTCTTGGTTCCATGGGAATTGTTCACGGACCCCTGGACTTGAAGATGATACGTGACGTTGATGAAGGATTACGCACTGCTAACCAGTGTTTTTCCCGTGCAGGCGCAGTTAAAGTGGCAAGTATAGATGAGAAAGTGGCCCATGCCAAAGACGTTCTTCTGGAAAGGTACCAGGAAGGAGATCCCCAGGCCGAGCTGGCCCTTGAGACCATGCTCATGACCATTGCCATGGAAATATGGGGACTGGCAGGAATCGCCAATAATGACATTGAAGGAATTGTACTCACCGGTTCTGTGGGATCCATGCAGGAACCCTTTGATTTTTTCGGTTCACTGCAGGATGAAGTGGGAGACATTGGAGAAGTGGTAATGTTACCCCCGACCTCTGGTTCAGTGGGGAGCGCCCAGATTGCTAAGGCTGTTTTTGAAGGTGCGGATGATATACTGGGAATTGAAGTACACTCCAAACCTTAATAGGGATATTATCAACTTTCAAACCCTTAAAACTAAGATTACAACACCTTAAAAATTAGTCTACTGTAGAATTAATTCCTTGGAATTGTTGTTCACAGCTTGAGAAACGCTCCAATTTATTTTCTACTGTAGAAAATATGCTCATTGAAATCCCTTAAAACTCAGCATAATGCCTTAAAAATATCCAGATTTTGCCTGAACTTTGTCTACTGTAGAAAAAATTGGGGAACCAATCTTAACCCCTATTTTAGAAAATAAGGATAAAATCCTTGAAAAACAATAAATCCATAAAATATTTAAAAAGTTAAATTTTATTCCATCCATCCATCAATTCCAGGGGAGCTGTAGCATCCAGAGAGATGGGAGTTAGAGTTGCATGTCTTTCACGCTTGAGAGTATGGACATCGGTACCCTCCTCATCATCCTCTACAGAATCACCATCAATCCAGTAGTAGGGCCTTCCCCGGGGATCCAGGCGTTCTGTAATATGCACCCGATACATTCTCTCACCTAAACGGGTGAGCCGTATACTGTCACTTTCAGGGTGGGATGGAATATTCAAGTTTAAAAAATCAACCCCTTCTGGCAATCCTTTCTTTAAGATCATCCGGGCAACCCTCTCAGTCATTTTCTGAGCATGGGAAAAGTCCAGGTCAACGTGCCCATCATGAAACTTGATATCTCCTCTGGTGACCTGCATTGAAACTGAAAGTGCAGGTATGCCGTTAACTGCTGCCTCCATGGCAGCTCCAATTGTTCCAGAAGTGGTTAACTCTGATTTTCCAAGGTTTTCACCAATATTAATTCCAGATATAACTAAATCAGGCTTTTCATCAGCGATCTGAAATATACCAATAATTAACGCATCAGTGGGGGTTCCAGAAACCATGTGGGCCTCACTACCATCATTCATAGTTGTAGCTGTAACTCTAATCGGTTCAAAAAGGGTTAAAGCATGCCCAATTCCACTTTGTTGAGTGGCCGGGGCAACTACCAGTGTTTGGTCCAGTTTTTCTGCTGCTTTTTTAGCAGCGATGATGCCTGAGGAGTTAACTCCATCATCATTAGTGATGAGAATGGTCATAAAAGCAAATTTATACCTCAACATCTAAATAGTTTGCGCGGTAGTAACCAGTTGGTGAGGGGAACAGTTTTAAGTATAAAGAAATAAAAAACAAATATTATCATCTAGTAAATAAAGAAACTATGGGGTGATGTTATATCATCACTGTTTGAAGGTGGGGGAAGTGGATAAAAACAGATTAGTCAAATTCATGGCAAGGATAATGGAAGAATCAGGCTTCAAGGTCTACCGTAACTTCCAGACTTCCCGACACATCATTGACATCTACGGAGTTCTACCCACCATCCTCGGAGATATTGGGGTGGTTGTAGCCTGTAAAAACTATGATGACCGATGGGAAGTAGGTCTTGACGTTTTGAAAGAGATGGAAATGGTGGGAAAAACCCTGAAAGCCTCCAAGATCGTGGTGGTAACCACCTCCTACTTCACCAAAAGTGCAGTAAACTATGCTGACCGCAGGAACATCAAAACCATAGATAAAGACGGGTTAGTAGCACTGGCCAAGAAATTTTCCACCCAGAACGAGAATTATAGTGGAGTGCAGGTATACGATGAAGACGAAGGAGAAAGTGGGGGAAATCCAGAGGTAGTCGAAGATTACACACCCTCATCAAGCACTGCATCGTCGTTTCCCAAAACATCTTCCGCTTCTGGTTTCTTCAGCAGGGGAAAGGGAAGTTTGGATCGATCCAAAAAGTCAAGATCATTCTCCATGCCAGAGGCACCCGGTCTTAAACCTCTCTTAACCAATACAATATCCCTGATAATCATCGTATTCATACTTTCATCCCTTATAACTTACATCATCAGTATGGGATACACGAATACTGCTATTTTAGGAATCACAAAAATATTAATTTCCGCAGCCTTATCCTACGGACTGGTAATGGCTGTGGAGCGTGATGTGACCACCACTCTCAGTAAAGGAACAATCGTATTCTTTGTTTCCCTGGTGATCTACGTTATCATGATCGTAGTCACGTAAAATTCCTTTTTTGTACAAGTCCATTTTTAAAAACTTTTTAATCCATACTTTTAGATTTTAACTTTTAGATTTAAACAATTAATTTGTTTAAGGCATTTAAGAATCTTTTAACCATTTAAGAATCTGATTTTTTAGATTTACAAACAGGAAAAGCAAGATTAAGAGAAAAATTATAAAACTAAGGAAAATATTCTACAAAAAGTGATTCAACAAAAGTGACCAATGTGATCCAACCAAGACCAACTAGGAAAGCTATCCAAAATCTCTGATCTAATGTGGTCCATTACGGAATGATTTCAACTGCAAAGATTCATTAAAAGACACATGATAATCTGAAAAGATAAAATTTTTGCTTGCACCTATCCAACTGTATCTTTAATCTGATTAATTCTTTAGAAAAATTTAAAAAAGTTCATGCCGTTGGAGTAGATGGAATGGGCCGGAGGAGATTCGAACTCCTGATCACCTCGGTGTGAGCGAGGTATCATACCCCTAGACCACCGGCCCAGCTGAATAAGATTTCAAATAGGATTTAAACTTCTTATTAATCTTAAAATAACAAATACTGATTTATTAAAGGATTTAAAAATGGGCCGGAGGAGATTCGAACTCCTGATCACCTCGTTGTAAGCGAGGTATCATACCCCTAGACCACCGGCCCATACTAGGTACTTCCATGGTTTGGTAGGGAAGTTATATAAAGTTTTCCAAGATGGTTGGTTGCCAGTAAGAAAATGTATTTGTAAAATGATGATATTCTAAGACTTTAATTTAACACCACCCCCATTCTTTAATCACCCCATGGAGAGTTTAATAGATCGATTGTTTAATTTGAAATAAATTAAGTGGTTAAATTGAAATAAACTAAGTTTTGAATAAAATAAGTTAAATTTGAAATAACTAAACAATTCAATTACATAACCGGTCAATTAAAAGCCCTAGGAAAATTTAACCATTTATGAAAATATAGCTACTGGATTATTACCTGCAAATAGTTGGCAAATATAATTTAATAAACTAGTGTAACCAATAGATTGTGGATAAGATCATTATTTAATTTTGAGGGATAACATGGCCTTTGACGAGTCAGGAAAAATATGGTTCAATGGAAAATTGGTTGATTGGAAGGAAGCAAACATTCATGCATTATCACACGTAGTTCACTACGGATCCAGTGTCTTTGAGGGAATAAGGTGTTATAATACTAAAACGGGTCCGGCAGTCTTTCGCTTAAAAGAACATGTACAGCGCCTCTACAACTCAGCTAAAATCTATCGAATGGAAATACCTTACTCTCATGAAGACTTCTGCCAGGCTATCCTGGATACCATCAAGATTAATCAGCTGGATGCGTGCTATATTCGTCCTGCTATCTTCAGAGGTTATGCTGAACTGGGAGTTTATCCCTTGAACTGCCCGGTAGAATCCATTATCGCTGTCTGGGCCTGGGGAAAATACCTGGGAGAAGAGGCCCTGGAAAATGGAGTGGACGTTGGTGTATCCACCTGGCGCCGTATGGCCCCTAACACCATGCCTAACATGGCCAAAGCCGGCTCAAACTACATGAACAGCCAGCTGGCCAAAATGGAAGCTGTATCCAATAATTATGATGAAGCTATAATGCTGGACTACCAGGGAATGGTCAGTGAAGGTAGTGGAGAAAACATCTTCATTGTGAAGGATGGAGTCCTGCACACCCCACCACGTGCTTCTTCATTGCTGGACGGCATAACCAGGAATTCTGTAATCACCCTGGCCAGAGACATGGATGTGGAAGTTAAAGAAGAAGAAATACCCCGTGAAATGCTTTATATAGCAGATGAACTCTTTTTAACCGGCACTGCAGCAGAAATAAGCCCTATAAGGTCTGTTGACCGCATAACGGTGGGTAATGGTAAGCGCGGTGAAATTACTAAAAAATTACAGGACGATTTCTTCGCAATTTTAGAGGGTAATGCCGAGGATAAGTATGGTTGGTTAACTTCTGTTTAACTAAAAGAGTTTCTTTAAGAATTCCTCAAAAACCAAATTTAAAAAAAACTTTTCTTTATTTTTAATTAAATTTTTGAATAGTCAACTTCCGTTTTTTTAATTTACTGTAATTTTTTTCCAAGGCTGATTATTCCTATTTTTGATTATTCCTATTTTTGGCTATTTGGTTTTACATAGTTTCCAAAAGTTCGTTTATTTAAATTATAATAATTTTAAGTTGAATGGTCAAGTGAATTTGGGTGTAATTTATGGGGAAATGATAGGATAGGGGTAAACACGGGAATAAACTTATTTTTAAGTTTAAATCAAATATTCAGTTGCAGGTAAATGATAATAAAAGTTTAGCTGGATAATTAAAATGTGTGTTATAAGTTATAACTTAGAACTTATATATTACAACTTATAACTTATAATCACATGTTTTAAATACAGGCTAAACGTATTAATTACCTTCAGATTACCTTTTAACAATATAAAATTAAGGAATAATAACAGTGGAAAATAAAAAATAAGAGATCATAGGGAAATAAAATTTACATAGTAGGAAAAATTTGGAGAAGTTATTTATGGATATTATTCAAGCAATAATAATGGGTGCAGTGCAAGGATTAACTGAATTCCTTCCAGTGAGCAGTTCAGCCCACCTGGTCATAGCCCCTCAGTTACTGGGCACACAATCCAGTCTGGCATTTGACACCCTCTTACACGTAGGTACTCTGGTAGCAGTGATAGGATATTTCTGGAAAGATATTATATCCATGATAAAAGCATTAGTAGCCAGTCTTCTTGATATTCCCAAAGGGAAATTTAAAGAGGGTGTGAAAGAAGATCCATTTAAAAGATTAACCTGGCTGGTAGTGGTAGGTACCATTCCGGCGGGTTTAATGGGAATACTGTTTAAAAATGAGTTCGAAAGCCTTTTCAACTCCGTTACAGCAGTTGGTTTTTTCCTTCTTATAACCGGAGTCATCCTGTGGGGTTCGGAATGGATAGCAAAGAAAAACAAGGATAAAAAAGGTAAAGATGTTAAAGAAGTTAGCTTTACTAATTCGCTGGTTATTGGACTCTTCCAGGGATTTGCAATTGCCCCAGGGATATCCAGATCAGGATCCACCATTGCCGCAGGATTATTCTCAGGACTGGAGAGAAAACTAGCTGCACGTTACAGCTTCTTACTTTCCATACCAGCCATACTGGGTGCGGCCTTAATACAGACCAAAGACATTGTTAGTTTCGATGCAAACTTGGAAGTTCTAATAGCTGGATTCTTATCAGCAGCTATATTCAGTTACCTGGCAGTTAAATTCATGATGGGTTACATCCAAAAACACAGCCTGAACATATTTGCCATTTACTGCTGGTTTGTAGGTGCACTAACCATTATAATTTCAATGGTATGGGTATAAGGATTTTTAGACCCCTTTACTTCACCATTTTTTCTGTAAAGAAATAAAAATTAACATTTTACTTTTTTAAAATGAATAGATCTCCTATTCTATTTTTAATCTTATTTTATTTATAAAATAATAATTTAGAAAAAGAATTATGATTAAATTAAATGATTATCTGATTTTAACCAGTACAGTACAGGGAGCACTGTCAATTCCCTCAACCTGCCATGGAATAACCATAAGTTCTTCCAAAATCATTCCCTGTTCTATAGCCCGTAAATTTAGGTCCTCCACAAAAAGCAGGGGTTTGCCCAGATCCTCCTGTGTCCGGAAGGCAGTCTGGTGAAGGTCAATCATTTCCTGCATCCTACCGTACCGGGACATAGAAACTGTGTCTATGGCCAGACATCTCAATTCCGGGAGTTTGCGACGGAGATAATGAGCAGTTTCTGGTGCCAATCCTGGATTCTTAGTCAGATACATTTCAGGGTCTTTTTCACGATACTTGCCAAATCCAGTGCGTATTAAGACACAATCAAAATCCAAATCATGATCTGCAAAGTTTTCGAGAAGTGGGGCCAGATCTTCTGGATTTATAATCTCATCTGGATTTTTAGGACATTCAAAAACAATTGGTTTGTGAAAAATCAGTTCACTGGGATCATAGGTAAATATGGGACGTCCATTTTTCAGGAAATGAGCTGGTGCATCCACATGGGTCCCGGAATGATTTTCAACAGTTATAACAGAAGTATTGTAATCTGCTCCCTCATTAATCTGGGTTTTGGGGGTTATTTTTATTTTAGTCAGGTCGGGGTGAACTGGCGTGTCCTCGGTGAGGTTATAGGATAGTCTCAAGTACCTGGAATCATTACATGATATATTATCCTTGTTTTCCATTTTATATGCCCATCTTATGGTTTTAATGTATAATAATGAAGAATTGAATTTTTCAAAATACAATTAACCGTGAATTTAAATTTAAAAATTGATTATTAAAAAATTTCCCGGCATAATTCCTCGGTTTTCAACCTTATATCATCAATATGAACACCTTTAAGTTGAGCAGCAAGCATTGCCCCCCCAGCACCTGCACCTTCTTTCACTGCACCCTGGGTGTACTTTTGAAGACCCTGGTTTTCGGATTTTTCAAATCCAGGATCAACTGCAAAGATATCTATGGGTGCAATCTGTCGGGCTATGTAATTGATATCTGCAGTTTCATCGGTGGCCACGAAAATGGTGGTGGCAATGGAAACATCCTGAAAATTGAAATCTTCCACTGCTTCCTTAAGGAATCCACACACTGCAGTCATCTGGGTCCCACCAGCTAATGTGACCGGTACTGTGCTGCTTGCTGTTATTCCAGCCACTGCCGGGATCATGGGATCTCCCACTGCACCCACCGCCTGGAATGGATCAAGTGGAATTTCATTGGCCAAACCCGCAGTTTCTAATCCCTCTTCAACTGTTTGGCGTTTCAGTGCGTGGGGATTTTCTGGTGTGCTTCCACTGATTTTACCCCAGGCCTCATAGCCCATGGCTTCCAGAACACCCAGGGCTGTGGTGGTTCCTGCAGGGGTGCTTTCACCAATTACCAGGTGATCAGTGAGTTTGGAAAGGGTTTCTCCCAGTATCTTTCCCTTATTAAATATTTCCAGAGGATTAATAACGGCTTTACCGGTTAAAATATTCTCACCATGTTTATCATTGATATTCACGTAAGGAAGTCCAGGTTTAACAGCGGCTCCTGCATCAGCAACCAGGAACGGAATATCGGCCATTTCCAGTGAGGCTTTTGTAATCACTGCAGGGGTTGGTGCAGCTCCACCATCCACCACAGTTTGAGGTATCTCCGGAAGACACTTAGGGGCACCATGAGCAATTAACTCCACATCAGCCGCAGGAGTGTAATCAGTTAATTCAGGTGATGCTCCTGCACCGGTTATTCCAGGTATCCGTGAAGTTAAAGTAGTGGCAATAACACATAAAAATAATGAATCTTTATTCTGCAGTTTATGGAGTTTATCTTGTGAACCGAAACTCCTAACGGATTTATCCATACCAGATTTATCCATATCAATTCCTCTTTTTAAAATAATTTAAAAAAACTACAACTAAACTAATTGAACAATGATTTTATCCAACTTAAATTTTATCTGACTATAACGTATGGTGAGGTTCTATATAAAAATAAATTTTTCAGGAAAATAAATTTTCAGGTGAAAAACAGCACACATTCATTGTTTACATTATTCCTGTGAAAAATAAAATAAGGAGAAAAAAGAGATAGTAAGAAAATGTGTAGCATTCATCTGGAAAAGCTAATGAAAAACTAATCTTATTATCTTTAAAAAGCAAATTTCTTTAAAAAGCAAATTTCGCGATATATGGTATTTTAGAGTGTGATATAGTTGATATGTATAGGTTTAGAGGGAACAGCAGAAAAAACTGGTGTGGGAATTGTGGACTCTGAAGGGAACATACTGGCCCTGCAGGGCCGTGCCCTCCTCCCAGAAAAAGGCGGAATTCATCCCCGTGAAGCAGCCGAACACCATGCCCAGAATCTGGTCCCCCTGATAAAAAAATCCCTTGAAGAAGCAGATTTAGGTCTGGAGGATCTGGACATGGTAGCCTTTGCACGCGGCCCTGGCCTGGGTCCCGCCCTGCGTACTGTGGCCACTGCCGCCCGTAGCCTGGCCCTTTCTCTGGATGTGCCAATTGTGGGTGTGAACCACTGCATAGGACATATAGAAATTGGAAGACTGACCACCGGCTGTCAGGACCCCCTTACACTGTATGTGAGTGGAGGGAATACCCAGGTAACTGCTTTTGACTCTGGGCGTTACCAGATATTCGGGGAAACCCTGGACATTGCCATCGGGAACTGCCTGGACCAGTTCGCCCGTACTGTTGGCCTGGGACACCCGGGGGGCCCCAGGGTGGAAGAACTGGCACTGGCATCCGACAATTACCTGAAATTACCATACACAGTGAAGGGGATGGATCTGTCATTTTCTGGTTTACTCACTGCTGCCATTCGTAAATATGAATCCGGAGCTCGTCTGGAAGATGTCTGTTACAGTCTCCAGGAAACTGCATTCGCCATGCTGGTGGAGGTAACTGAACGGGCACTAGCCCATTCTAAAAAATCAGAAGTTCTCCTGGTGGGTGGAGTGGCAGCTAACCAGCGTCTGAGACAGATGCTGGAAGTCATGACCCAGGAACATTACGCTGATTTTTTCATGCCTGAAATGAGGTACTGTGGAGATAATGGAGCCATGAATGCCTGGCTGGGATTGTTAATGTACCAAAAGGGTTTAAAACACCAGCAAGGTAGAAAAAATGACATCAGTGACACTCATGTTATACAGAGGTACCGCACAGACCAGGTGGATGTGCCCTGGATGGAAAAATCCGCCCGGAAACTGGAACTCCCGGCAGAGATGGTTGCCAAAGGGGCAGAGGCCAATATCTACAGTGATCAGTACCTTGGTGAAGAAGTCCTGGTGAAAAAGAGGGTGGTTAAGGGCTACCGAATCAAGGAGATCGATACACACCTTCGCCGTAAACGAACCAAGAATGAGGCTAAACTCCTGGGAGAAGCCAAGCGCTGCGGAGTGGTTACCCCCCTAATTTTTGATGTGGATTTAAATGAAAGTGCCCTTACCATGGAGAAAATTAAAGGAACCGAGGTTAAGGAACTGTTCAGCGGGGAAAATTCCCTTGATTTATCCGAGATCAAGTCCATTTCCAGGATCATTGGTGAAAATGTAGCCAGCCTCCATGATTGTGGCATAATACACGGAGATCTCACCACCAGCAACCTCATACTCAGGGAAGATGGGGATTTGGTGGTGTTCATTGATTTTGGTCTGGGTAAAATATCCCATCTGGTTGAAGATAAGGGAGTGGATCTTCTGGTGTTTAAAAAGGCCATTAACGGGATTCACCATGATATCAGCCAGGAATGTTTTGATTCCATAATCAAAGGATACGAAGGTGCCCGAGATTACCAGCAGATAGTGGCTAAAATTGAGGAAATAGAAGGTAGAGGGCGTTATACTTAGACTGGAAGTATATTTGGCCCTATTATTTGCTCAGCTTATACTTGCTTAGACCATTGCCTAGAATGGAAGTGTATCTGTAATGAAATATATTATGATAAGTTATAAGTTATACCTAATAAGTTATAAGTTATAACTTCAATGCCCATTCTAAATGTTAATTTTCTGTAAACGGGATGTTAAGAGAATAAAAAATAATAAAATAAGATAAAAGATTTGAAGGATTATTTGAAAATATAGAATTTTGAAGGATGATCTGAGAATATATAACTTCAAAAGAAGGATATATGTTCTAAAAGAAAGGATTTGAAGATTTTAAAATAAGATTTGAGGAAATAAATCCCACAAACCTATTCTTCCAGTGTAGACAGATCACCTGGGTCTTTACCTTCTTCCATGGCCCTTAGCACTCGGCGCATGATCTTACCACTCCTGGTTTTGGGTAACTTGTCAACCTGAGTTATATCACCCAAAACTGCCACTGGCCCCAGTTCATAACGAACATGCCTTTGTAACTCGCTTATGAGTTTAGTAGTTAGTTGATATTCTTCTTTGAGTATGACAAAGGCTTTTATAACCTGACCTTTAATTGGATCTGATTTTCCAATGACTGCAGCCTCAGCCACCGCAGGATGTGATGAAAATGCTGTTTCCACTTCCGAGGTTCCCACCCGGTGCCCTGCGATTTTTAAAACATCATCGGAACGGCCTTGTATCCATATATAACCATCTTCATCCTTACTGGCCATGTCACCTGCAGTGTAAAAACCTCCAGGAATCTCTTTCCAGTAGTTATTAACAAACCGTTCTTCATCTTTGTAGAGAGTTCTGAACATGGCTGGCCATGGTTTTTTAACTACCACGTATCCGTCTTCTCCAACAGGAACCGGGTTTCCATTTTTATCAACCACATCTATATCCACACCAGGGAATGGAAGGGTGGGTGTACCAGGTTTTAGGGGAGAAACAGGAAGAGGTGTGATCATGTGCATTCCAGTCTCAGTTTGCCACCAGGTGTCCATTATTGGTGTTTTTTCGTTTCCAATGTTCTTGTACAGCCACATCCAGGCTGCAGGATTCATTGGTTCACCCACACTACCCAGAATCTTCAGTGAAGAAAGGTTATAGAAGGTTGGATATTTACTACCGTACCGCATGAGGTGCCTCACTGCAGTGGGTGAGGTGTATAGCTTGGTTACCCCGTATTTTTCCACTATTTTCCACCATATACCGGGATCAGGGTAATCTGGTGCTCCTTCATATACCAGGGTGGTGGTTCCCAGAAGCAGTGGTCCGTATATGAGGTAGCTGTGCCCGGTGATCCAGCCAATATCCCCTGTACACCACCAAAGGTCACCGTTGTGAATGTCAAACACTGTTTTTAAGGTGGTGGCCACTCCCACCATGTATCCTGCAGTGGTGTGGAGGACTGCTTTGGGTTTTCCTGTACTACCTGAGGTGTAAAGTATGAAGAGAGGATCTTCAGAGTCCATTTCCTCAACTGGACATTCATCTGGTTCCCCTTCCAGGAGTGTTTCGTAGAATATTTCTTTACCACTTAATTCAGACATGTGAATGGGGTTTCCAGCGTGCTGCACCACAATAGTGGTTTCAATGGTGTGGCACTTTAAGAGGGCCTCGTCTGCGATCTTTTTAAGATCTATGACTTTACCCCGGCGGAAGGTTCCATCGGCAGTTATGAGAACTTTGGCCTTGGCATCGTTCATTCGCTCCACAAATGCACCCACACTCAGTCCCGAATAAACCACACTGTGAACTGCCCCTATCTTGTTACAGGCCAGCATGGAGACCAGTAGTTCCGGGCACATGGGCATGTACATGGAAACCGTATCACCCTTTTCTACGCCCAGATTCTTCAGGGCATTGGCCATTTTATTCACTTCACGGTAAAGCTCGTAATAGGTGAGTTTTTTCTCATCACCCCTCTCATTAGCGTAGAGAATAGCCACTTGATTCCTTTTATCAGTGTGTATCCAACGGTCCACTGCATTGTAAGCCAGGTTTATTTTTCCATTGGTGAACCATTTGTAGAAGGGTTTCTGGCTTTCATCCAGAACTTTATCCCATTTCTGGAACCATTCAAACTGTTCTGCCTTTTCAGCCCAGTACTTCTCAATATCTTTACCCTTCTCTATTTCTGCCTCCCAGTTTTTGACGTGGGCTTCTTCCACCAGCATGTAATTAGGTTTAAACAATTTTTTATCATTATTCGAGTTATTACCACTTTTTACCATGTTTTCACCCTTTTAAGTTTTTATTTATCAGCATTTACGGGAAATAACCTATTTTATTGGTTAAATTTCATTCAATGATCTTCCTAAACTATCTTAACCATAATACTCATAATAATTCTTAATTTTTTATTACAAGAATGGGTTAAACCACTTTCATGATAAATTAGTTCTTGGTTTAATTTTGGAATTAAAACTATTTAGAAATGCTTTTTTCCAGGAATTTGACTGACTTTTTAAAATAGAAACAAATTTTTTAACAACCACTCAACGATCTACACAACTTAACATATACTCAGTTTTCGGTCCATTGAAGCCATTGGTAACATTCTAACACTCTTTAGAGACCTTAAGAAGTATATAAATGCTACTGTTTAAGAGAACTTTTACAAATTTTTATGGAGATAAACATTAAAAATAATTGTAATGAATAGGTAGAATAATAATGTGAAAATTAGTTTCTTAATGTGAAAAAATTAGTTTCGGAGTTTAGATAAACTTTATCCATTCATAAAACCAGGTTAGATGTGGAATATCAAAGAAATTTTCCATGTAAGGTAGAATCACATGAGCAAAAATGAAGATCATTTAGACATAACCTTTATTACAGGTAACCAACACAAAGTAAAAGAAGCTCAAGGAATATTCCACCAGTTCGATATTCAGGTGGAACACATAGACCTCGGATACCCTGAAATACAGGGAGAGCTTATAGATGTGGCTTGCTTTGGTGCAAAAGATGCTGCCAGGCGGCTGGGAAGACCAGTTATCGTTGAAGATGCAGGTCTGTTTATAAAAGCTCTTAAATGGTTTCCAGGTACCTATTCGTCATATGTGCAGGATACCCTGGGCAATAAAGGTATTTTAAAACTGATGAACAGTGTCGAAGACCGTTACGCTGAGTTCAGGTCGGTAATTGGATATGCAACACCCAAGACCGAGCCCAAGACTTTTTTAGGTGTAGTCGGTGGACATATAGCGCATCAGGAAAAAGGAAAGCATGGTTTCGCTTACGATCCACTTTTCATACCAGAAGAATACAACCTAACCTTTGGTGAACTCACACGGGATGAAAAAAATGAATTCTCCCATCGTCGCCGTTCCCTGGAAAATTTTGCCCTCTGGTACAAAGATTCTATAAAAAGTGAAAAGTAACGAACGAGCTTTAGAAAGAAATTAAAGCTGATAAAGGATTGAAACTATGATCATTAGAAAAATCCACAGCTTAGTCTTAAAAATTTTAATATCATAAGAGGTGATTTGATGGCAGCAAAGCCTGATTGGGTTGAATATTCAACCGAAGAAATAGAAGAAATTATATTAAAACTTAGAAAAGAAGGAAAATCAACCAGTGTCATTGGAGTTATATTAAGAGATCAGTACGGAATTCCTGATGTTAAAAGTGTAACTGATATGAAGATAACCAAGATTCTGGAAAAACACGGCCAGATCGAAGAATACCCTGAAGATCTGATGAACCTCATCCGTAAGGCAGTTAACATTCGGGATCACCTTAAAGAAAACCCAAAGGACCTGCACACCAAAAGGGGTCTACAGTTAGTGGAATCCAGAATCAGGAGACTAGTAAAATACTACACCCGAGAAGGAGTCCTCCCTGAAGGATGGAGATATGACCCTCAAAAAGCAGCATTACTTGTTAAATAGAGCTGAAGAAGCTTGCACGCTCCTGAAGGAGCACCTTGATCAGGATCATGTGGTGAGAGTAATCTCCCACAATGATGCTGATGGCATATCCGCTGCAGGTGTTATCTGTAACGCCATTTCCCAGGAAGGAGGGAAGTTCCATGTTACCATGGTCCCCCGCCTTAATGAGGAAACCCTGGATCGGCTTTCCAGGGAGAAATACAAACTTTTCTTTTTCTGTGACATGGGCAGTGGCTACGTGAAGAGGATTAGCCGGCTCAGGGGCCAGGCTGTAATCGCCGATCATCACCAGACCATGGACAGTGATGGAGATGATGAGGAAAGCCTGGTGCACGTGAACCCCCACCTGTTCGGACTGGATGGGACCCGGGATGTTAGTGCATCTGGAGTGACTTATCTAACTGTGAAACCCCTTGAAAAAGTGGAACTGACAGGATTAGCCCTGGTTGGTGCTTTTGGGGATATGCAGTATGCTGATGGGTTTACTGGTGTGAACCAGACCATACTTCAGGAGGCAACTGAATCAGGAGTGGTTACAGAACACGAGGATCTTAAAATATCCTCCAAAGATGACCCGCTTTATAAAGCCCTGGCTCACACTTTCAAACCAGCAATCCCTGGAATCTCAGGAAATCTGGAGAAAAGTCAGGCTTTCCTGGAAAAGATTGGAATATCATACGGTATTAAATTCACGGATCTGGCCAATGAAGAGAAGGATTTCCTCACCGAGCACCTGACTAAAATGAATCCAAAGGTGTTTGACACCGTGTACAGCATGCCTAAAGAAGACCCTGCACTCCGCAATCTGGAAAACTACGCTGAAATTCTGGATGCATGTGGTAAAAACAAGAACTACGCTGTGGGTCTGAGTATCTGTCTGGGTGAACGGGAGTCTGCCATAAGCCAGGGAGTGGAATTTTTAAGTAAATACCGGGAATCTTTGATTAGGGGTATAAGCTGGATTTCCCGAGAGGGTGCCCAGGAAATGGATTATGTGCAGTACCTTTACACTGAAGATAAGGAAAATAAAAAGATCATGGGGACTTTAGCCTCATTAGGGATTGATCTTAATATTTTAACCCCTGAAAAACCGGTTATAACCTTGTCCCGCATGCACAACTTGGTTAAAATTTCAGGCCGCACCACACTGGAAATGACCCAGCGAGGAGTTAACCTGGGTTTTGCACTTGAACAAGCAGCTAAAAGCTTTAACGGTGCTGGTGGAGGGCATAATATCGCTGCAGGTGCAGTGGTACCCTACAAGGAACTAGAAAACTTCAAAAACCTGGTAAATGATATTGTAAGCACACAGGTCACTTAAGTACGCAGTTCATTTAAAATAAAAGTGTTGCATTCAATTGGAGGGAGTATTAATTTGAGAATATCTTGAGAACACCCTTTTACCTCGAGAACATCTCTCATTTAATATCCTGATTGAAAAAATATACCCTGATTGAAATATTCATTAAAAGTAAATTATAAAATTTCTATTTAAAATTAATTCTCATAAACTCATAAAAAAATTATAACAAAAATTATTCTTATAAAAATTCTTATAAAAAATTATCAATTCGCAAATAATCGAGGCATTTTCTATGTATCTTACCCGAGAAGAGGAAAAAATGTACGCAGGCGAGTATGGTCCTGCTGTGGAAAAATCCATGGAAATCCTAGTTGCTCTTGGAGATATCTACGGAGCAGATGGTATGGTGGAGATAATATCTGCCCAGATATCTGGAGTTTCCTATAAAACCATTGGTGAAGCAGGTCTAGAGTACTTGGATAACCTGGCCAGTGAAGGAGCCCAAGTACAGGTTCCCAGCACCCTCAACCCGGCAGGTGTGGATCTAGATCAATGGAAAAGCCTTGGTTTTCCTGAAGAATTCACCAAAAAACAGTTACTAATTGTAGAAGCCTACCGTAAGATGGGAATCAGCACCACTTGCACTTGTACACCCTACCTGGTTGGTAACGTGCCAACACTGGGTAGTCATATTGCATGGTCAGAGTCTTCAGCTGTTTGTTACGCTAATTCAGTTCTCGGGGCCCGTACAAATAGGGAAGGTGGTCCTGGAGCATTATCAGCCGCAATTTGTGGGAGAACACCCAACTATGGTTATCACCTGGACCAGGCTAGGGTTCCTAATTTACTGGTTGAAGTTGAAACTCCACTGGCGGGATCTGATTACGGTGCAGTGGGATATCTGGTGGGAAAAGCGGTTGGAAACGGGGTGCCCTACTTCAAATTACTGGATAAAGAGCAGGAAAAGCCACAGGTTAATCAGTTGAAAGCTCTGGGTGCTGCACTGGCATCTTCCGGAGCGGTGGCCCTTTACCATGTGGAGAACACCACCCCTGAATACAGGGAAGTAATGACGCATACAGGAAATCTGGAAAAACTAACCATAACCCGGAACGATCTGGACAATGCCCGGGAAAAACTCTCCACTGCCCAAAAACCGGATCTGGTATGTTTAGGATGTCCACATGCTTCATTAGATGAGATAAAGGAAGTTGCTCTTAAATTAGATGGTAAAAAATTGTCCAACCAGTTATGGGTGTGCACATCCATCTCAGTTAAAGCAGCATCTGATAGAATGGGTTACACTGAAATGATAGAAACAGCAGGTGGCCATGTGGTCTGTGACACTTGCATGGTGGTGGCACCCATAGAAGATATGGGCTTTGAAGTTATAGGTGTTGACTCTGCCAAGGCTGCTAACTATGTCCCCAGTATGTGCGGACTGGACGTGGTCTTTGATGAATGGGAGAATCTCATAGCCTTTAAAAAGTAATTAGCCCACTTGAGTAACTTGAATCCTTTAACTAAGAAATTGGTAGATGAGAAATCCAAAACTGGAAGGGGTTAGCGAAATAGTGTTGTTTAAAAATTTTTAAAAATATTAAAGATTACACTATCCATGAAATTTCTACTTTTAATAGGTGATGAATTATTATTAGGTGATGAGTATTCCAGATTCAAATCAGAGTTCGAGTAAGGTGCCAGAAAAACTGAAAAACCCTCTGTTTATTCTCACCATAATCACCACAGCCATTGCTATTATCCTATCTGCAGTGCAGATTACAAGAGGTGTGAATTACTTTGATGTTTTCACCTATCTCAATGTAGCCCTGCAGTACTCAGGAGCAAGGTGTGGAGGTATAACAGTGAACTCCATACCACCACTGATGCCATTTTTAACTTCCCTAATTTTCAGGACTGGATTCATTTCCAGCAGCGTTATTATCATATTAGATGCTATTATATTCATTTTTGGAGTCATTGGATTATACCTATTACTGAAACAGCGTTTCAATGAAATACAAAGCTTTACTGGATGTTTAATTTATATTTCACTCCCACTAGTATTTTCATGGGCAGCCAGTGGTTCCATAGACGTGCCAGCCATTTCATTCTCAATCTGGACCATGTACTTCATGGTCAAGGGCATTGAACAGGATTCAAAATATTTATCCCTGGTTATTCCCATGTTTGTAGTGGCTATATTCACCAGATACACCACTGCCATTTTAATAATCCCTTTAATATTCTATTTCACTGTGGGAACCAGTTTTCTACAAAACGTGAAAAAACACTTGAAACAGGTGATTATCCCTTTATTCATCATAATACCATTTTTAATCTATGCTTACCTTAAAATCACTTATTTAGCAAGTTTAATTTTGCTGGTTACTAATTCTTTAATATTTGGGAAATCTTTCGGTGTAGGGGATGCAGCCTACAATACAGATAACCTGTACTACTTACATAATCTCCTGAATTACATTGCTGTTGGACCAATTAACGGAAGTTATTACCAAATATTAAGTCCCAGTCAGGGATCAGTATCGTTTCTAGCCATAATAACTGCCATATTAGTTCTTTGTGGCCTTGGAATCCATATTTACACTATTTTAAAAAAGAAACAAGAAGTAATGAAAGGCGTTGATAAAGGGATGATTCTCCAATTGTCAATCCTGGGAATTTTAGTGATTGCAGCATTCTTCAGCTTTTTTAGAGCACCTTATTTGTTAACTGATATTATTGTCCTTTTTATCTGTCTTTTGATCTACTATTTACTGGGTGATGTTGATGGGAAAAACTTGAGGATGGATTTATTTTTCATGTTGTGGTTTTTCACTTTCTTCATAATGCACAGTGTTACAACGTTAAAAGTAGACCGCTACCTAATTACCATAGCCCCTGCCCTTGCATACTTTATTTTCCTGGGATTGAGTGTCCTTATTGAAAAGTACAAATATAAAATTAAAAAGGAGTCCTTAAGGTCATGGGGATTGTATTTAATCATAGGTATGATATTTTTAACTTCAACTGCAGTCACCTTCGCAGGTCATACCCCCAACACCTGTTTAATTAAGTACATTGAACCCACTGCCCAGTGGCTGGAAGAGTACGATCCACAGTATCAGGATAAAATCATTTTTTCAGATTACAGTCCCGCAATGTCATGGAGCCTGAATACAACGGTGTTTACAGGGGTTTTAAGAGATTACAGTGATGAGAATGAATTTTCTTCAATGTTAATTAATTCAGGTGCAGAATACTACATCGATGTTTTAAGTGAAACCAAACCCACACTCAATGGTTTCCGTGTTATAAAAGAAACTGACCTGATTAGGGTGTATCAAAGAATCCATTAGATTAAATGTGAAAATTGACATTAAAAAAAAAATGCTAAAAATCCATTTCTTTCTATTTTTTTAATTGGTTCCTATCAACAGAACTAATGTATTCTAATTCCACCCCCACAGCTGCAACTGGAAAAATCAAATGGCGCTTCATCTTCCAAAAGTGGGTACAGTTCATTACAATCCCCACACGATAAAAGACCAGTGTAATATCTTTTATCAGATAAGGATGTTATGTCAGTCTTTATAATTTTAAATAAGGTACTATATGCCCTTAATACACATTTATAATCAATTACTTGATTATCTGATAGCACTGCACCAGAATGTGCCAGTAGCACCAGGATCTTCCCAAACTCCAGATTATAGGTGGTCTCATTTTCACCGTGATCTTCAAAAAGGAACGAAAATAACAGATTTTGAAACTTTTTAAAGAAAATTATACTATCTTCACCCCATGTAACCTTTTTTATATCCTGAAAGAATTTATCTCCTAAAAATAAATTACCCCTGAAAAGATTGAATAGATCCAGCCCACCCAGGATCCGCTCTGAAAGATCACTTTTATGCAATGCCCATAAATCATCCACTACCAGGTCCCGTCCCAGATAAAATGTGTACAGCTTCTCCAGGAAAATATGCAAATACTGGAATGAATCGTAATCCACAGTGAAAAGAGTGGAATTATAATAATCAACATCAGAATAATTTTCATAAGGTTTATTCGGTTGTATTCCATTATTTATGGCCTGAAGGAGAACCAGGTTTTCAGTTGCGGATTTAAGATTATCCTGGACTTCCAGAGGATTTTTCCACTGGCAGTGCAGATTAAATAAAGATTCCCAAATATTTTCATCCCATAAGTGCATAAATTCATTTAAAATATTAAAAATTCCATTAACATGATTAAATTCCTGGATAAATTCCTGATACATGGCTGTCAGGTCATGATCCTGATAATTATCATTGGCATCCACCATTAAATCACATCCATGAGTATTAATATTTAGTTATTAATTAGTAATAAATATTGGGGAGGAGTTGAGTATCTACATTTAATTCCAAGTAGAATCATTGACTTAAGTGGTTTTTAACAATAAAAACAAGTCAAAAATAGATTTATTAACCAGAGTATTCCCAAATTTGTGTTTGTCTTCATTAATTTCTCAATTTTTAAGATGCTATAATTTTAATGTCCCCTATAAATTGATTTTGTAATAGTTTTATAGATTGTAAACATAGTATTAGTTCAAGAAATGTCAATCTAACAAACCAAATTCAGGATATTAAAATGGTTGAAAATAAACATCTAAATGACACCCAACCTTCAAGAAAAACGGTAAGGTGGATACAACACCCTCTAATCGAACCGGGAAAAATTGAAGCACGTCTTTACCAGCAATTATTGGCAGCTAATGTCATTAAAAAGGGGAATACTATGATAGTGGCCCCAACAGCCCTGGGTAAAACTGTGGTGGCTGCCCTGGTTGCTGCAGATAGGCTTGAAAAGTATCCGGAGAGTAAGATTTTACTTTTAGCTCCCACCAAACCACTGGTGGTGCAGCACGAGGAAAGATTCCTTGAATTTTTAAAAACCCCAACCAGCAGTCTAACTGGTGCGGTTAAACTGGAAGAACGGATTAAAAGATGGAATGATTCCCAGATCATCTGTGCCACGCCCCAGACAATAGAATCGGACATCATAGCAGAAAGATACTCATTAGAGGATGTTTCACTACTTATTTTTGATGAATGTCACCGAGGAACTGGATCCTATTCCTACGTGTTCCTGGCCCAGCGTTACACTAAACAAGCAAAAAACCAGTTAATACTGGGTTTGACTGCATCACCAGGTGGTGATAAAGAACGGATCAACCAGGTTTGCCAGAACCTCTTCATAAATGAGGTGATGGTTAAAAATGAGGATGATCCTGATGTTAAACCCTACTTCAACCCCATTGATGTGGAATGGATGAAAGTTGATTTGAAAAAGGAACAGCTGGATATTAAAAAACATCTGGATGTGGCTCTTAAAAATCGCCTTAAGGGTTTGAAAAAGCTGGGAGTTCTCAATTCAACCCAGCAGGTCAGTAAAAAAGATATTTTAAGAGCCAGGGGAAAAGTCCAGAACCGAATATCTCAAAGTGCCAGCCCACCAAGAGATTGTCTGTTGGCAATATCCATGTTAACCGCTGTTTTCAGTGTTATGCACTCCCTTGAACTTTTGGAAACACAGGGTGTGAGTAACCTGCACTCTTACTTTGATAGGATGCGTAAGAAAAAAACCAAAGCCGCTAAGGGATTATTTAAGGATGAAAACTTTAAAACAGCGGTGAACTTAACCCGGCAAGCATATGATAAGGGAGTTGAACACCCTAAACTGGGAAAACTCATGGAAATACTTAAAAGTGCTGCAGAGGACAAGGAACAAGTTATTGTATTCAGCCAGTACCGGGACACTGTGAATCATATCTATCGTAAGTGCCAGGAAGAAGGTATAAACGCGGTTAAATTCTTTGGACAGGCCAGCCGGGAAAAAGAAAAGGGCCTCACCCAGAAAGAACAGAAAGATATCATAAAGGCCTTCAGGATGAGAACATACCAGGTACTGATTTCCACCAGTGTAGCTGAGGAAGGTATTGACATCCCCAGTGTAGATCTGGTAGTACTCTACGAACCAGTCCCATCGGAAATAAGAATGATCCAGAGGCGTGGCCGAACCGGTAGGACCACCAGTGGCCGTATGATCGTTCTGATAACCAAAAACACAAGGGATGAGTCATTCTATTATTCAAGCATAAACCGGGAAAGAATGATGAAAAAACAGCTGGCCAATGGGTACAATCAACCCGAAAGGCCACTGATTGCTAATGATGAGGATGTCCGGGTCCTGGACAGGAAAGAAGAAAAAGATTTACTTGGCAAAAAAGAGGATTCATCTGATAAGAGGGTGGTGGTGTATGTGGATCACCGTGAATCCAAGTCAGGAGTTACCAGGGGACTGAGCAATCTGGGAGTCAAGGTAAAACCCACCAACCTCCCGGTTGCTGATTATCAGATTAGTCCCCAGGTGGCTGTAGAGCGAAAAAGCACACAAGACTTTGTAAGCTCGTTGATGGATAAACGGTTGTATAAACAGGCCGAGGAACTGGTGGAAAACTTCCAGAAACCATTGATCATACTGGAAGGCCAGGATTTATACAGCAGTTCACTGCATCCTAATGCCATCAGAGGAGCACTGGCCAGTCTGGCAGTTGATTTTAACATACCCATCATTCCCACCCGTAACCCCGAGGATACTGCTGCTATGATCCACAGACTCGCAGTAAGGGAAGTGGACAAGGGTTCGAAGGATGTTCAAATGCGTACTGAGAGAAAACCATTAACTCTTCAGGAACAGCAGCTTTTTATCGTGGAATCACTGCCCAGTGTGGGGCCAGTGACTGCCAGGAAACTCCTGGAAATGTTTGATAGTGTGGAAGGAGTTATCAGTGCCAGTGTAAGTGACCTGAAGAGAGTGGATGGGATTGGAGATAAAATTGCTCGAAGTATCCGGAAGATAATTTCATCCAAATATTCAGATACATTCCGGTATTCAAAAAGTAGTGAATCTATTGAAAATCTAATTGTAAATGGAAAAGATAAGCCAAAAAAAGAATACATTCTCAAAAAAAATGGTGAAAAAGATTGAAAAACTATTGACCCGTTAAATTGAAGGGTAATATAATAGAATTATATGAGATAAGTATTCTAATGATAACTGATTAAAAATCAGGAAATTACTAGAATTATAGAATATCCATATTATAATTAAGTTAACTGGAGATTACAAGAAATGAAAATTCTGATAAATGAGAAGGGTAAAAAATTTGTGGCTGGTGCCGATGATCTGCACACTGACCATGGTTACATTAAAAAGGAAGAAATAGCCACTAGCAAGTCAGGAGACATTTTAAAAACCCATCTCGGCAGGGAATTTCGTGTTTTAGAAGCTAACATCAACGACTACATTGAACTCATGGACCGCAGGTGTTCCATTATTCTCTCCAAGGATCTGGGTGTTATGGCTGCCTACACCGGACTGGGTTGCGGTCAGCGTGTGGTGGAAGCAGGAACTGGCGCAGGTGCAGCTACCATATTCATGGCAAACATTGTGGGAGAAACTGGCCATGTTTACTCCTATGAATTAAGGGAAGATTTCTCTCAAATTGCGGATAAAAATGTGAAGGGGTTCGGACTGGAGAACGTGACATTGAAATGTCAGGACGTGGTAGAAGGGATAGATGAAGAAGATGTGGACTTGGTATTCCTGGATCTACCAAAACCATGGGACGTGGTGGAAAACGCCCGTGACTGCCTTAAATCAGGAGGATACTTGGCTGCATACACACCCTACATTGATCAAGTAAAACTCCTCACCAGAATCCTGAAAAAACGGGAATTTTCAGATTTAAAGAGTTTAGAATGCCTTGTACGTGAAATTGAAGTTAAAGATAAGGGTGTGCGTCCAAAAACCAGAATGACTGGTCATACGGGATATTTAACATTTGGAAGGAAAGTTTAGTATCCAAATAAAAATTTTAATATCCCAAAAATTTGTTTTTATATAAAAAACTAAAATCTAAAAAATTAAAAAAAATAATAATATTATTAATAAATAAATATCATTAAAGATATAGTTCGATTGATTGTTTTAAAGGAATAATTAGTACTTAAACAGTGTATGGTGAAGACCATGGGTTTCAATCTGAAAAACATAATTTCAATTAAGGATTTTAGTAAGCAAGATATTGAATACATCCTAAAATTAGCCGAGGAAATGGAACCCATAGCTAGGTCACAGGAGAAATCCAGTGTTCTATCTGGATCTATTTTGGGAATGTTATTTTACGAAGCTTCCACCCGTACTCGTCTTTCATTCGAAACCGCGATGAAACGATTGGGTGGGAGTACTGTTGGTTTTGCTGAGGCTGGAACCAGTTCTGTCACCAAAGGTGAAAATTTAACAGATACCGTCCGTGTTGTTGGAGAATACACTGATGCCATGGTTATCCGCCATAATATGGAAGGCACTGCTCGGTACGTTGCAGAAATGGTAGATGTTCCAGTGATTAACGCTGGCGATGGAGCAGGACAGCACCCTACCCAGACACTCCTGGATTTATACACCATGAAACGTGTTCTAGGCGATATTGGAGAGTTACACGTGGCACTGGTGGGTGATCTTAAATATGGGAGAACAGTGCATTCTCTTTCTTATGCTTTGACCATGTTTGGTGCTAAAATGAGCTTTGTATCACCACCCGAGCTGAAAATGCCCAGGGAAACCCTCCATGACCTGGCAGCTGCAGGAGTAAGTGTGCATGAAACAGAAGATATTAAGGAAGTCCTGGACTATGCTGATGTTTTGTATGTTACAAGAATACAGAAAGAAAGATTTCCAGACCCACAGGAATATTTGAAGATTAAAGGAGCCTACACTATTGATTCAAAACTTCTTAAAGGGAGTGAGGCAATAGTAATGCATCCATTACCACGGATAGATGAAATATCCCATGATGTGGATAACACTCCTTATGGAAAATATTTCCAACAAGCATTTTACGGAGTTCCCGTCAGAATGGCTATTTTAGAATCACTTCTGATATAATTTGGCACTGAAAAATGATTTGATGGATGAAAAATGATTTGAAGGTAATAATTTTAGAATAAAAAAGTTTAGAATAAAAAAAGAGTATAATTGAGTGGTATTTAACCACTCCACATTGCATCTTCCAATAATTCCATTTCACATTGCAGGGTGATCAGGTTTGTTCTTCCTTTACCCCTACCTCTAGATACTGTTTTTGTAGATATAAGTCCTAACATTTCTAATTCATTGATAAAATCAAAAATTCTCCTGTAAGAAACAGAATCTCCCTTGGTTATGTCTTTGTAAACATCATAAAGTCTTCCAGAAGTTATTTCTTCCTTGCGTTTGGTTAGAAATATCAGTGACTCCAGTACCTTCTGTTGCTGGCTGGGAAGGGTCATTACAATATCAGTTACCTTGTTATGTTCAATTTGATCCTTAGCCTCTCGAACATATTTCTCATAAACCACTTCCGTACCTTTTTCATCAGCTAATTCACCAGAAGTCCGTAGTAGATCCAAGGCATACCTGGCATCTCCTTCCTCTTTAGCAGCTAATGCTGCACACAGAGGTATAACCTCATCATGAAGTACCCCATCATTGAAAGACAATTTAGAACGTTCCTGTAAGATGTCTACCAGCTGTTGGGCATTGTATGGGGGGAAAACTATCTCCCGGTCACGGAGACTGCTACGTACTCTGGGTTTTATAAACTGTTTGAAGTCTACAAAGTTACTTATGGATGCAATGGAAACATTTTCAGTTCGAGTAAGAGTGTAAAGTAGACCATCACCATCATTTTTCAATAGAATATCAATTTCGTCCAGGATTATGATTAAAATCAAATCACTACCAAAAACATTTTTCTTGAAAAGGTTACGAAATGCATTAATAACTTCTGCCTTGGTCCAACCCCTGTAAGGAACATCCTGACCCATCTGCTGGCATAAACGAGCAATAACCTGGTATTCTGTGGTGAAATCAGTACAGCGAATATATTCCACCCGAACATTCACATTTTTTTCCTTGGAAATTTGATCCAGCTGTTTCTTGGCAAATTTGGCAACTGCAGTTTTTCCAGTACCAGTTTTACCATAAACAGTGACATCAGGAGGGGTTACATTCTTTAATGACTCAACCCAGTACTTTGCCACGGATTTAATTTGATCTGAACGGTGGGGTAGATTATCAGGTAAAAATCTATGATCTAAAAACTTTTTACATTTAAATACTGAATTTTTGTCGCCCAATTCCTCAAAAATATTCATAAATATCACTTCTTATAATAAAAATACATTATTATGCTTTAAACTTAAAGAAAATCATCCCAGATGAGTTAATGTTTGAAATTCATAGATTATGATTCATAGATTATGATCGAGTTAAAAAAGATCTTTGCCCCCTGAAGTTTGATTAAAGATACCTAAAGACGATTGAAGATTTTTAAACTTGATTACAGGTATACAACGTTACATAATATATTCTTATTATGATATTTTTGATTTAATCTATTAAACGGGTAAATTCATGAATTAACATTAATTTCCATTGTAATTATCTATTTAAACCGATGATATTAACACACATCTAATTAAACGTTTAAATTGAATATTTAACACTTAATGGACACTTGTTCGGGAATTAATGATCATTTAAACCTTAAATCTTCATTAAAAACTTGAAATAAAATTTCAGGTCATGACTTGAAGGTGAAACCGATTGAAACAGGGATCAATTTCAAGTGTAAAATTACAACATTGACGAAGTTAAGGTGCGTTTCAAGTGTAAGTAGCTAATCCTATATTAATGGTTATGGTGAGGGGTGCATTTCAAGTGTAAAAATAGATAAAAAAATGATAAAAAAAATAAAAAGGTGTATTTCAAGTGTAAGTAACCAATTTCAATTTTGACAATTATGGTGAGGGGTGCATTTCAAGTGTAACAAAATGATGATCATACAAAAATATAGAAAGAGAGATCGATTTCAAGTGTAAAAAAATGTGTATAAAAGGAATAATGTAATATTAAAATATAAAAAATGATATAAATCATACTTTTTATTTTAATTATAAAAGATTTTAAAAAAAAATAAAACTGAATAATAAAGACACAAAGCTCTTTGTTTGTACGTAATTAGTTTAAAAAATTATTTATTTTTCTCTTTAAACATATTTTTCATCATATTTTAATCTTTAAGTAAAAAAAGTCTAAAAGAACTAGATTCAATCCATTTTTTTATCTTAATTTAAATTCTAACATTTTTAAACAAATAAATTACATAATTAATCTATTTTAATTATTTTTTTCTATTTAATATCATTATCCTTTCGTTACTAATTTTTATATTTTTATTATTTATTTTCCTATTTGAAGAATGTTATTTTAAATCTTAAAGCTTTTTTTAAAAAAATAGTTTATAATTATAAATTAATTCTGTTTTTAAATTATTCTGACTGTTATCTCATCTTGTTTTATCCATTATTATTAATTTATATTTTTTTTATATTATTTTTTTTAATTGTTACAGTTGAAATTGATCTCTCACATTCTCAATTATTCACTTTAATTGAACAATAATTACAACATAATAATCCATCTAGATAATACACTTGCAATTGATGTTTCACTTTTTTTGAAAAAACTGATTTCATGTGTTTACACTTGAAGTTGATCTCTTACTATTTTTTTAAAAATCAACACATGGATCTCAAAAAAGTTACACTTGAAATTGATGTCTTACTCCCTTTTTATCGGATTTTTTTGATGAAAATTATTCTGTTATTCAAAATGTTAATTTTCACTATCTTTTATTCATTGAACCCGATTATTCTTTATTTTTTCAAGGTGATATTGAAAGAAATTTTACACTTGAAATGGGTGTCTTACTCATACTTCCATCACAAAACCTGAAACAAATTTAACTATTAACCTGGTAAAATATGAAAAATCATGAAAATATTTGAGTATTAATGTAATCCTTGCAAAATTAAAATAAATCAGGGAAAAAGGCTGCAATTAAATGGTTTCATTAAATAGTTTTGATGTTATATTTTTATTTCATAATTGATCTAAATTAAAATAGCTTTTACTTTAATCAATCAATTAAAGCGATTAAATATGCAACATTAAATTAATTCTTCCTGTCATTTAATTTAATGAGGATAAGTTAATGCAGCAGATAGAACTTCTTACAATTGAACTATTAATAGTCATAGTCGCAGCCGTTTTAATGGATATAATTTTAGGAGAACTCCCCTCAAGGCTTCATCCTGTAGTTTGGATTGGTAAATCTATAGAAAAACTCAAAAGTCTATTTTTAAGTACTTCTAAAACTAAAAATCGGTTTTCTGGTTTGATAATGACTTTGCTAATTATAATTATGTTTACTGTACTTTTTTCCATTATTCAGTATATTTCCTCATTTAATTACATTTTTTATCTACTGGTGGCTTCCATTATTCTTTCCACAACATTTGCAATTAGATCTCTGGTGAATTTTGTTCATGACGTATATGTTAACATTAATGAAGACTTAGAAAAAGGTAGAAAATCTGTTTCATTTTTAGTTAGTAGAGAAACTTCTAATTTATCTTCGGAGAATGTTGTATCTGCGGCTATTGAAACCCTCACTGAAAACATCACTGATTCTGTTGTTAGTCCTATTTTTTACATATTCATTTTTGGTTTTATGGGAAACATTTTATTATATTTAATCCATCCTTCTGTAACCATTAATCCCTTTTTAATCAACAATATTTCTTTCCAGGATCCACTTTTAAACTTTTTAAGTGCAAGTGGAATAGGATATTCCTGGTATCAATTTCCAATTATCCTGGCTGTACTTGCTGGTGTGTCATACCGGGTAGTGAACACCTTAGATGCTATGATAGGTTATAAGAATCCGGAAAACATTGACATTGGATGGTTCCCTGCCCGTTTAGATGATATTCTCAATTACATTCCCGCCCGTATAACTGGATTTCTGGTAGTTTTGGCCTCTATTTTTGGTGGTTTTGATTATAGATCTTCATGGAAGGTTATGTTAAGTGATGCGCGTAGTACTCCCAGCCCAAACTCTGGTTATTCAATGGCAGCTGCTGCTGGATCTCTTGGCATTCAATTAATTAAGCCAGAAGTTTACAAATTAGGTTATCCTAAAAATGAATTAAAGCCTGAAATGATAAAAAGAGCCATTAAATTAACTATAATCACCGTTACACTGTATATATTGATTATAATATTAATTCTATTTTTCACATTTCTATTTTTCAATTAATCTATCAATAATTCGGGCAATAAAATCGTGAATGAACAAATAATAAACTAAATCAATTAAAATTTCAAATACTATTACTAAATACTAATACTAAATATTCTTTAAAAAAACATAATTATAATTAGAGAAAAGTTTATTTATTTAAGAACTTCATTGCCATTATTCAAAAAGTGATTTTATGAGATTTGCAATTATAAGCGTGACTAAAGAAGGGCAAAAAATTGCCAGTGACATGGCATTGGTTTTGAAGAATGATCCCACTGTAATAAAAGTTGATTTGTTCCATAAAAACGTTAAGGAAACTCTGAAAAAATCATTTAATGATTATGATTGTTGGGTTGCTATAATGGCCACTGGAATAATGGTCAGACTTATATGTCCTTTTATAAAATCAAAGTTAAATGACCCCGCAGTACTGGTAGTTGATGAAAATAAGAAGCACGTTATCAGTTTAATATCCGGTCATTTGGGTGGGGCCAATCAATTTTCAATAAAAATAGCAGGTGTCATTGGAGCTGTTCCAGTCATAACTACCGCTACAGATTTGAAATGTAGAATGGGTATTGATGCACTGGCAAATCAATACTGGTTAAATATTTGCCAACCAGATCTTATCAAAAATGTGAACCAATTAATTGCTGAAGATGGTAAGGTTGATCTATACTTACCTTCACGTTTTAAATTTTTAGAGAATCATCCTTATGTAAGAAATTCTTATCAAATTCAAATTTGGGAAAAATCTTTCATTCGAGCTTCTTTACCTGGAAAAGAATCCAAAAATGAATTAGATCTCTATCCTAAAAGAATGATAGCTGGTTTGGGTAGTAAAAAGGGAGTTACTAGTGAACAAGTGTTTTTTGCCATTCGATCTGCTCTTCAACATCTTCACTTACCATTTGAGAGGTTGGATGCCCTGGCAACGGCTGATGTAAAACAATATGAGAAGGGTATTATTGATGCTGCTTCTAAATCTGGATTAGATCTTGAAATAGTATCTTTAAATGAAATCGCTGAATTTAATCATGGTGATTGCAGTCATTCGCCTTTAGTGCAGCGCGAATTTGGGGTGCAGGGAGTTTGTGAACCTGTGTCTCTCATTAAAGCCGGAATAAATTCACGCCTTATTCTGAAAAAAACTGCATACGATGGGGTTACAGTTGCAATTGCAGTTTCAATTGATTAAAAAAGATATGGGTTTATAATTATTTTTTATTTAAATTTTTAAATTATTAGATATCTTTAATAACTTTTTAAAAGGTTATTAATCCTTTTTTAAATATTCTAACCAAAACCTTTTTAAAGCTCAAGATATAAACAAACTTGGATAAGGCTTTTTATGAATTACCATTTTAAGCACAATTAACTCAATGGAGGCGTTATTATGGGTACAGAAGCATTTGAACGTTGTAATCAAATTTTAAAACATATTATGGGGGACACAAGTGTTCCACGGAATATCAGGAGGGCCGCTGAGGAATCTAAGAATTTATTATCTAAGGATGATGATGAACCTACAGTCCGGGCCAGTACTGTTATATCCATTTTAGATGAGATAAGCAACGATCCAAACATCCCAATACATGCAAGAACACTTATTTGGAATGTTTTAAGTGAACTAGAATCAGTTCGCGAATAAAATTAAATAAAAACTAATTTTTTGGATGGTTGTCATTTTTTCAACTTCCATGAACCTGTTTTTAACTTGTTTTTGTCGGATAAATTATTTTTAAGGCAAGTAATCAAAACAAGTAGAGATCTTTTAGACAATCTAATGTCAGTAATGACAATTTAAGTTAGAAATTATTAAAATGGAATTTACAAAAAAGGATAAATCAACAAATTTTTATCTTCTTTTTGTATTTTCTATTTTTATCTTCTTTTTTTCCCTAATTCATAATAACTATAATTCATAAAAATAGAATTTAATTATAAAATTATCAATTAAAATTCCATATTACTCAAAACTCGAGCTACAAATTGAGTTTTCGCGGTTTCTTCCACGAATTCTGCTAGAAGAGCTGCTTCAGAAAGGTTTTCTCCTGTAGCTACCACTCCATGATTTTCCAGGATTACAACATCCTCTTTTTTCAGACCTTCACCAACCAGTTGGGCTAATTTCACAGTTCCTGGCTGAGCATAGTCGACCATTTTTAAAAAAGGGTTGTTTCTTTCACCAAAACCTTCTAATCTTTCAATTTTTTTTCCTGACATTGCAAAACCAGTTGCGTATGATGAATGGGTGTGAACGATTCCATTAACATCTTTATTTTTATAAACTTCCAGGTGAAGCATAAGTTCTGATGATGGATTTTTACCAGTCAATATTTTTCCATCCATATTTACCATGACTATTTCATCTTCGGAAACATGTCCTAATGAAACGCCACTGGGAGTTATAGCTACAATATCATGGAATCTGGCACTTATATTCCCAGATTTACCTGGTGCCAGTCCTTTACTGTAAATATAATGGGCAGTTTCACATATCTCCATGGTTAAGGGGGTTTGATTCATGTATTAATACTCCGTTGTAACTTTCACCAATTATCTAATCAGTGGTTAGTTTGAATAAATCATAATCAATCTTTAACATTTTACAGTATTAAACATCATATATTCTTTTTTAACTGAAATCAAGCATTTTAAAATTACCGTTATTGATCACGGGCACCTGGGCCGGGGTTGGGATGATGTTGTAGATCTTCTGGAATTCGGTCTGGGACTGGAAGGTTCCACTATTGATAAGGTGAACTCCTTTGTATCTTTTGTAACTGTTTATATGCACGTGTCCAGTGTGGAAAACATCCGGAATTTCTTCAATGACCAGATGATCCTCAATTTCAGATGCTAAAGGTGTTCTTTCACCATAAATTGGGGCTAAATGTCGTTTTTCCAGAAGTTCTTTCATAATGAGATCCGATTGCTGGTGACTCATTCCCTTCACTGTCATGGCCATATCATCAAAGCTACGACCATGGTAAATGAGCACTTTAATCCCGTCAAGGCTTACCATTGCAGGATTACTCACAAATTCCAGGTTTTTGAGATCATAAAGGCCTTTAGCATAATCTTCAGGTATGGCTGGTTGTGGCTCTGCCAGTCGACTGGCATCGTGGTTTCCAGGGGCTACAACAACTTTAACGTGGCTTATATCCCCGAATAATCTTGCTGCTTCCTCATACTGTTGGTGAATGTCTTTAATGGTGAGTTCTTTATCTTGGTGGGGGTAAACTCCAATCCCATCCACGATATCACCTGCCACCACCACGTATTTCACGTTGTTGGCAATTTCGCGTTGTTCATCATCCCCGAAATCTCCGTTGATCCAGTGGATGAATCTATCGAATTCATCATTGAGGAAGGTGGAGCTTCCAATGTGAATGTCACTTAAAAAAACAGTGGCGAAGTCCATTGGTTTTTCATCAATGCGCGGAACACCTGGACTTATCAATTCACTGGCCATAATTAAGGTACCCTTTCTGCTACCTATAATGCCAATTACTTCATCTTTGACTACTTTTTCTGCCTGCTGGAAGACTTCATGGTTTTCATTGTGGATTAAAACAGTAGCACTTCCGGTTTCATCCTCTATTTCAATGAGTTTGTGGTTATTTTTGGTGTAGCGTATATCACTGACCATTCCCACGATTTTCACCACATCATCGAGGCTTGTGGCTTCTTTAATAGGGTAACTATCTTTAAGTTCTCTCTTATAGGTTAACAGTTCCCTGAGTTTGTGGTATCTGCTTTTGAAGTAACTTGAAAGGTCTTTGATCTCGCCATTGGTGTAGGACTTGCGACTTGCATCTTTAAGGATTTGAAAATCGAAATCCTGTGGAACCAGTTTCATCTGGGGCATTTTATTATTTTTCACAGAGCTTGAACCCAGTACATTTTCATTTGATTGGCCCAAGTATTCATCAACCCATGCACCCGTGAGAACCATCATTTCCTGGGGTGAAATGGTCAGGTGCTTGATCATTGAATCCACCAAATTAGAAGAATCATTATAATCTTTTATTTTATTGTAAGCGGATTCATCAAGAAGTATTTCCGCATCTGCGAATTTTAATATAATGTCATCAGTCATGGGGCACTCCAGGAAATTATTGTAGAAATATTAACAGCATTGTAGAAATATTAACAGCCTTTTTATACTTTGAATTTAATTAATCAATGAAATTATCACCAATAAAATTTCATCTAATCCACTTTATTTAGTTATATTTTATCATTGTCTTAGATATAAATCAACTTTTTGACTCAACTTTCTGAATTTATTCCTGAAATTTTCAAGCTCATCAATGGATTTTTCAAATTTTTCCTGACCTTCCATTTTAGAACCATCTTTAGATAAAATAATATACTCAGAATTTAAAACCAACACATCTTGAAGGATTATTAATGTTTTCATGATTTCCAGTTGAAGCGACTTGCATTTTGAGGGTGGTTTTAAGGACTCATATTTGAAGAATATATCTTCCAAGTTTTTCCTGATTTTATCAACCTTATTATTGGTTTCATCAAAGTTGATTTCCCCCTTAATTTCACTGTTAAAAATTTCCCTTATTAAAAGTAGTTGAATTCCACTTTCCTTCAAACAATTCTTGCTTTTTTTTAAGAACTGCTTTTTAGTCATACCAAACATTAATTACCATCCTGAATGAGTTAATCTTTTAATAAAAGTAAATTATTAATGAATTTTTATATTATAATTAATTAGTCTTTATACAATTTGTATCTGGATAATATTTATCCTATCTAAAATGCCTGGATTTTCTTCATACAGTACTAAAAATACAATACAAATAGTGAAATATATGAAAAGTGGATTATAAGTGCTTACACTAATTTATCAGTGTTTGCATTATTTGTTTGTGTTTTCACTAATTTATCCGTGTTTATCTGGATTTATCCTTTAACTTAATGAGTTATCTGTATCAATATTGATAGACTAATTTTGATAAAAAGTTCTAGTCAAAACATTTAATATAAATGGGTAGTCAGACTGATAAATATCAATAGTTTTGATCATTATAATGTAATGTTTTATCTTAAATTTAAAATTTAATCAAAAATCCTCAAATTACCTTTAAAATTCCATATTAAATTTAATTAATAAACTAAATTAAGGAAACTATTAAAATCTAATTTAAAGTCATGAATAGAATCAATTCAATCTGATATTTAATTTATAAATCCTACATAAAATGAATTTACCCACAATTTAAGGTGATATTTTGTCCAGAGCTATTAAAATAATCTTATTCCTAATCTTCTTTGCCGTGTTCTTTGAGGCAGGCCTATTTGCATCCTATACCATTGTAACCCAACAACCACCAAACCCTGCTGATTTGATTGAAATGCAGATTAATGGTGTAAGTTCTCTTTTTAATTTGGGTCCAAAAATTGCCACCCAAAAGAATCTGAATATCCTTAATAAGAATGAGGTGGTGGATGCCTTGAAAGCCAAAACCGGTGTTGATGGTATTAATCTGCAGAGTCTCACTGCTCAAACATACCAGAGTACTACTGATAAATCTATCAACTTAAACATCACTGCCATGGGTTATAAGGACTCACAGAGTGGTGGAACCGTAGGAAATTCATCTGGTGGAGCCATTACGATCAAATCCAATCAAACTTACAGTATAACTGCCACTGGCCTAGCTACATCAAAAACTGGTGGTGTTCAAATTGACACGAACTCCATTGTTATAACCTCCACTCGTGTGCTGTACAACTCATGAGTGCAATTAATTTCTTTATTTCTTTTATTTACGGTGAAATTTCTTTTGTGTAACGGTGAAAATATGATTAAAATTGTTGGCATAGGTCCCCGCAGGGAAGACATGACTTTAAGGGCTTTAAATGCATTGGAAGAGTCAGAGGTGGTAATTGGGTATGGAAGATACACCCGGCAGATTAAGGATCTCCTGGAAGGTAAGCAGATCATATCCAAAGGAATGGGTCAGGAAGTGAACCGTGCAGAATTAGCCATTAATTATTCTAAAAAAGGGTTCAAAGTGGCAGTTATAAGCAGCGGAGACCCGGGTGTTTATGGAATGGCCAATGTAATTCATCAGGTCATGGGGAAGTACTCTGGGGTGGAAGTGGAGGTAATCCCTGGAGTTACTGCGGTTAACTATTCTGCTGCCCTACTAGGTGCACCGTTACATGATTTTGCAGTTATAAGTCTCAGTGACATACTCACACCACTATCTGAGATTAAAAGAAAGGTCACTGCTGCTGCGGAGGCTGATTTCATCATTGCCTTTTACAATCCACGGAGTAAACGAAGGACCGAACCTTTGAATGAAGCTTTAAAAATAATTCGCAATGTTAGAAATCCCCAAACTCCTGTGGGAATAGTTAAAACTAGTGATAATGGTTCTGAAGTTCGAATTGTTTCCCTTAACGAGCTGGATGAAGAATCAGTGGATATGAACACCACTCTGTTGGTAGGTAACACCTTCACCTATGTGGATGAGGGTAAAATGGTGACTCCCCGTGGATACATTCTACCCTATTCAACTCATCCTCTGGCAGTTGAATTCTACCAGAAATATCTTGCTGGGGAAGGTACTGTGGGATCAAACACTGCTTGTGAATACTATCCCTGTCACAGTCATCCTCAAAACTGCACATTCTGTTACTGTCCATTTTATCCTTGCGGAGACTCATCTACCGGGGGTCATTGGATAAAAGAGAAGAAAGTGTGGAGTTGTGATGAGTGCACTTGGATACACCAGGATGATACTGTGGAATGCATACAGGGTAAGTTACCTCAACTCCTGGAAAAAGTGGAAGACCTTCAAGATAAGAAAAAGGAACTTCTTAAATTAAGGAGAGAATGTGTATATTCAACAAAATAAACATGGCTCCTATTAATTATTGTGATGGTTAATTGAAGTTGAAAAATTGTTGCTTATTTCAAATTAAATACAACTTTTTTGAAAATAAAACACAATATGAAGAATACAATATCAAAATATTTCAAAAGAATGATAATTAAATAACTTTTTGGTTGGGTCAAGCAATTTTCCCATAGTATAATGTACCATGTCAAACATACTAATATTAGTGATATAAAATGATTCGAATAAAAAGAGCCTACCAGTCACCTGCACAGAAGGATGGTTACCGGATTATGGTTGATAGGGTATGGCCACGTGGAGTATCTAAACAAAGATTAAAAATGGATGTATGGCTGAAAGACATAGCACCTAGCCATGACCTGCGCAGATGGCTGTCGCAGAATTCCCAGAAATGGGATGAATTCAAGACTAAATACAGAGAAGAGTTGCATGATAAAGTTGAATTTTTGAATCAAATACTGGACCTGGAGAAGGAGAAAGAAACTGTTACCTTGGTTTATACTTCTGGTAATACCGAGCGTAATAGTGCAGTGGTTTTGAAAGAAGTTCTGGATGAATTAAAGGCATAATTCATCCAAAAACTTAAATTATACAACTTAAATTGAATATAGTTTAATTAAATATAGTTAAATCCCCAAAATATCGTAACTTATTAACCAGGCACATCAACCCTGGTTCCTGTTTATTTTAGGAATATTATTTGATTTTTAGGAAAATTTTTAAGAATATATTGTATTTTAGGAATATTCGCTTTGTAACAATTTTTATAAGATATTTTTAAAAAAATGCGTCAATATTCCTGGCTTTTTTTAATAAATTGGAGTAAAAAGTCTCATTTATTGTATTATTATTATTATTATTATTTCTGTCTAAACATTTCCATTTAAGCTAATATTAAATTTCATCAAATTTTCATGGAAATGAGATTCATTGAAAATTTCATGGAAAATAAGAAAATAGGCGAAAATAAATAATGGATAATCAGGGTCAAAAATGGTAGAAGGGTTATAAATCCAGTTCTGTTATCCCTTCAAAGACACTAACTGCATCTCCTTCCATGAATGCGCCTAAATTTCCATCTTTCTCGTACACGGTTATCTGGAGATCTCCTCCAGGTAGGTGTACCAGAACGTCTTTCTGGAGCAGTCCCAACCTGTATCCTGCAATAACTGTACTGGTTGCTCCAGTGCCACAGGCCATGGTGAAACCAGCACCACGTTCCCAGGTGAGCATCTCCACTTCCTGAGGACTGACCACACTCACAAAATGCACATTGGTCCTCTCTGGGAATGCCTCATGGTTTTCAATGAGAGGGCCCAGATGGTCTAGGGCCACTTCTTTCAGGTTATCATTGAAGATAATAGCATGTGGGTTGCCCACACTGATGGAGGTAAGGTTCATAGGTTCACCATCAACCATTAACTCCTGATCAATGAATTCCTCTTCTTCACGGTCCATGGGTACTTCACTGGTTTTGAAGGTTGCTGTACCCATGTCAACACGGATGGATTTTACAGTTCCATTTTCAACGTACAATGTCAGTTCTTTGGTTCCACCCAGTGTTTCCACAGTCATCTTCTTCTGCTTGACGACATCATTCTCATAAACATATTTACCAAAGCATCGGATTCCATTACCGCACATTTCTGCTTCACTACCGTCACTGTTGAATATACGGAAACGGACATCTGCCTCTACAGATGGAGAAACAAATATAACTCCATCTGCTCCTACTGAGAATCCTCTGGTGCAAAGCTCGGCTGCAATTTCTGATTTTTTATCTTCTGGGATAAGTTCTTCTGTGGATTCATCAATGACCACGTAATCATTTCCCAGTCCATGCATTTTATGAAATAATAAAATTATTCGTTCACTCATTTTAAAAGCCTCATGGGAATGTTCTGTTTGCTGAAAAGATCAGCAAAGGTTTCCCTTTCCCTAATAATATCTACTTCACCATCACACACCATGACTTCAGCTGGTAATGGTCTGGAATTGTACTGACTGGCCATACTGAAAGCATATGCCCCTGCGTTCATTATAGCCAGAATATCACCTTCTTTAATTTCAGGAAGCGGCCTGTCCCTGGCGAAAAGGTCTCCAGATTCACATACATTTCCTGCCACATCAATACTCTCGGCGGGTTCTGCTTCAGGTTTATCAGCCACCAGGATGTGGTGGTAGGAACCGTACATGGTAGGCCTCAGTAAGGTATTGAATCCAGCATTAACCCCTATAAATTTTCGGTAACTTTGTTTTACAGTGTTAACAGTGGTTAATAGATATGATGCATCTCCCACAATGTAACGACCGGGTTCTATACACATGGTTGGATTGTTCATACCGTGCTCTTTGAGTTTGTCCTTGTAAAGTCCAACAATCTCAGCTGCGAATTTTTCAATATCCAGCAATCCTTCCTCAGGAGTGTAAGGTATTCCCAGCCCTCCTCCGAAATCTATGAATTCAAAGATGACACCAGCTTCCTTGTGCACTCGACCAGCTACATCCATCAACACCTGTACTGCCAGTTTAAATGGTTCTGGATCTAAGATACCCGAACCAATGTGGGTGTGGATACCTACTGGCTGGAAACCGAGTTCCTGTGCTTTTTGGTAAACCTCTACTGCTTCGTGTTCCATTATTCCGAACTTTGATAGTTCTCCACCGGTTATACAGTGGTCGTGGTGACCGGCACCCACCATGGGGTTTACACGGAATGATATCTTAGTACCCTTTGCTCCGGGAAGCTTTGCCAGGCGTTCCAGCATGGAAACGCTGTCCAGGTTCATGCGCACACCTGCATCCAGGGCGAATTGCAGTTCCTCAGTGGTTACATTGTTCCCAGTATACAGGATCCTTTCCGGTTCAAAGCCTGCCATTAGTGCGGTGTAGATTTCTCCAGGTGAAACAGCGTCAATACAGCTTCCTTCCTGTTCCAGGATCTTCATCATAGCCAGACTGGTGTTTGCTTTGGCTGCGTAGAATATTTTAAAGTCCGCGTATTCATTACTGAATGCCTGGTATACTCTCTGGTAATTATCACGCACTCTCATTTCATCAGTAACGTAAAGTGGTGTTCCGTATTCCTGGGCAAGTTCCAGGGCATCGGCACCACCAATGTCAAGGTTGCCTTTTTCATTAGTCTTGAAGTGTAATTTCATAAATGATCCTCCAAAAAGAAGTAAACATTAAATGTATCCATTTAGGTGCATATAACAATTACTATTCCTGTGATATTAAATTGTGGAAAAAAGTAAGCTGTGGAAAGGTAATCTGGATTAGATAAAAAAATGGATGAGATTATTGATCTGGAAGTAAGATTATTAATCTGATAATCTTCGTAAAACTTCATCCAGACAATCAGTCACGTCGTTGATCTGTTCTTGGCTGATTACAAGTGGGGGGACGAACCTCAGCACTTTTTCCGCAGTACAATTAACCAGAACTCCTTGCTGTCGCATTTCATCAACCATATGGGCACAGGGGATGTCCATTTCCATTCCCAGCATCATTCCAACACCGCGCACATCTTCCACCAGGCCATGCTCCAGGAATAATTCCTTCAACTGATTCTTGAAGTACTCACCATTTTCACGAGACTTTACCAGGAGCCCTTCTTCTCGAATGGTCTGCACAGATGCTAACCCCGCGGCACAGGCCAGTGGCCCTCCACCAAACGTGGCTGCATGGTCACCGGGTTCGAATGCATTTCCCACCTCTTCACTTGCCATCACTGCTCCCATGGGGAATCCTCCAGCTATGGCTTTTGCCAAAGCGGTGATGTCTGGGGTGACCTTGAAGGTCTGTGAGGCAAACATTTCACCAGTACGTCCAAAACCAGTCTGTACCTCATCAAATATTAGTAAAACATCATTTTCATGGCAGACTTTCTTCAACTCATCCAAGTATCCTTCAGGTGGTATTATTATTCCACCTTCGCCCTGAACTGGTTCCACCAGCACAGCAGCAGTTTCATCACTGATAGTTTCACTCACTGCTTCCACATTACCATAAGGAACGTGTTTAAAACCAGGAGTAAGCGGTCCGAAGCCCTTCTTATATTTATGCTGGCCAGTGGCAGTGATGGTGGTGATGGTTCGCCCGTGGAAGCTGTTTTCCATGGCTATGATTTCACCCTTACCGGTGTACTTGCGGGCCAGTTTAATGGCTCCCTCATTGGCTTCTGCTCCACTGTTACAGAAGAATGCCTTCTGGTGGGGTGAAACTTCAACCAGAAGTTCTGCCAGGCGTACCTGCTCCTCGGTATAGTAAAGATTGGATGTATGGATTAATTTATGAGCCTGCTTACTGATGGCCTCAGCTACTCTGGGGTGAGCATGTCCTACGTTGTTTACTGCAATCCCTGCCACACAGTCAATATAGGCACGTCCTTCCACATCCCACACCATAGCACCCTTACCCTCTTTGAGGGCTATTGGCTGCCGACCATAGGTGTGCATAACATATTCCTTGTCCTGGGCCATTATCTCCTCTGTATTCATATTATCACCTTTGTAAATGTAATTATAATCATTTTTATATCCCCTAAGAATTAATCTCCCCTAAGTACGTTTACATTAGGTATGAGTTTAAGCGATATAATGAATTATGTTTACAGACATTATAAGCATTATCCATGCTCTTACTAGAGAAATGATTAAATATGGTTAAAAACACACCGATTGGATATATATTGATCAGGGAATCTATTTAACATCAGGATGAAATTATATTGAATTTAGTACTGTGGAAAGTTAGTGTTGGGAAGGGAAACTCTTATGAACATTCAAAAAGCTATTTTATACATTGGATCAGTAATTCTATTGATTATCGGGGCCTATACATTTTATATGGGACAGACATCCCAGGGAGTAATCTGGTTCGTTTTAGGAGTTATCTTCCTTTCAATCTCTCCCCAGCTGGGACGCCCAATTAAGGCAATAAAAGTGAGGAAAATAATTATTTTGCTATGTGCCCTCATATTAATTGGAATTGGGGGGTACACCTTATATGTGGGTGAATTTTTAGCAGGAACAGCATGGATAATTGCAGGTATTATGAGTCTTCTGATTTCATTCATGCTGGTGGGTAAAAATGCAGTTTTGGACCCTCAGTAACTTTTTAGATTTTATTTAAATTCCATAATTTCTCTTTCCTTGTAATTACCCGAATAATGTTGTGATTTTCGTTTTTTATTAAACATTTATTAACATGGAAATAGTGAACTTTTCTTGGTGATTCTTATGAAAAAAGCAATTATTGAAACTGATAAAGGAAACATTGAACTAACCCTTTTTGATAAGGAAGCCCCTAACACAGTGGCTAACTTTGAAAAACTGGCCAACAGTGGATTCTATAATGGATTAACCTTTCACCGTGTTATCCCAGACTTTGTAATTCAGGGTGGATGTCCAAAGGGTAATGGAACTGGTGGACCAGGTTACACTATAAAATGTGAGATAAACGAGCATAAACACGGAATTGGTGCTCTTTCAATGGCTCACGCTGGTAAAGATACAGGTGGCAGTCAGTTCTTCATCACCCACTCCCCACAACCACACCTGGATGGTGTGCACACTGTCTTTGGTAAAGTTGTTAAGGGAATGGAAGTGGTTAACGCCATTAAACCCGGCGATGTGATGAATAAGGTCACAGTTTCCGATGAATAATTTTTAAGATTATTTTTTTTACCTTTTTTTATTTGAGAGGATAATGACTCGGATTCTAAAAAATATTGAGGTTCTAAATGAAATCGTACAATAAGTTCTATTTTTTCTCCCAGTTAATAAGAAAACTACATATATAAGGGTAGATATAGTCTAGTTTGATGAAAAAGGAAGCCAGAAATTATCTGAAGGCTATGCCAACATCATCATCTACATAGTGATAATCATAGGCACCCTGCTGGTTGCCAATCTTTTATGGGCCTGGCCAAGCTACACACCACAGGTCATAATCTTCATAATGTGTCTTCTGGTAATATTTGATATTTTCAAACAGGCACTAATGGATCCCTTTAAGGGAAAAAAGATAAAAAAGATTCTGCTGATTTTAATAGTAGCTCTAGTAATTATAGGGATAATAGTGCTATATATTAAAGGATGGACTTTATTTTAAGGATTTAAAACAAAAATTAATTCATAAAATTAGTTATTTTAAAAAATAAATTACTATGCTATGTATTCCATAATTCCAGTGATATTTCTTTAAACATTATTCTTTAAACATTATTCTTTAGATTTCTTTAGAAACAGTCAAATAAGTTTTTTAATTTTTTAATATAGTAACTTTTTAAGGACTAAACCATATACTTCTCCTATTTCAAGGGCTATATGTAGATGCTGGTCATTGTAATCTTCATCTGGGTTTCCAACCACAATCTGACCCAGAATTTCACCATCAAATTTCACAGGGACTGATAAAAACTGATTCACGGGTTCATGACCTGGGGGTAGACCATGGGCAGCAGGATGACTGGCCACATCATGGACATACAATGATTTACCAGTGTCCAGGGAGTAACCCAGAAGTCCACCGTAACTTCCGTCTTTTCGGACCTTGAAACGGGCTTCACCCATATCCTCATACGTCTGACACTCTTTAGTCAGGTGAGAGAAAGAAATCCCTACACTGTCTTTGTTTTCAGGGTCTACAAAGGCCACATAACAGCTTTTACTTTTAAGAAGCCCAGCAATTTCTCCAAAAACCACATCTGAAATTTCTTTGAGAGTGGAATCAGGTAACATATCCAGAATTTTTGTTCTGGAAGCATTCAAATCCTCTTCACTAACCACTTGATTCTCTTCAATCCCTTGAATAGCTGTTCCCCCTATAAATAGAGTTACTGGTTACATATACTTTAGAATGAGGTTTATAAATAATTAACCAATCAATTATTAACCAATTAAAGTGAATTCTCCTCTCCTGTGACTTTAAGTAGCACACCAAAAACAGATTCCAAAGGCAATATCTGTTTATCTTCAATTTCAACATACCAGAAGTTACCTTGGTGGAAAACTTTCTCCACCACAGCCACCTGGAAAGGGAAACCCGCAACCAGGGCATAAGCACCCAAAATATTGCTCTCAACAGTTTTATCTGGTATTAAAATATTTTCTCCCTTCAGTACCTTTCGAGGGTTTATTTTAACCATTAACTGGTTGTGTAAACTTAAATTGGTGTTTTGTTGGGCTTCAACATTAAGTATAATAATTTTCTCGCCTTGTTTGCCACCCTGCTTTTTAATCTTCTTTTTAACTATCCTCATCTGCAGTGCTTCAATTTCAACAGGATTAACTCTATTTTCATTTAATTTAACTGCTATTGCTTTATCTATTACTTCAGAAATTACCTTTCCTGCGTGAATTTCCCTGCAACGTGAATTTTTGCTGGTGCTGCGCATGGGACACTTCCAGCAGTATTTATCCTCCAGGATATTCATGATGTCTTGATAAACAATTCCAGTTTGTCGTTGAAATTCATCTAAGCTTTCCTGCAGTTCTCCCATAAATAAACCCTCATTATTACAGCTTATTTTGGCATTATTTATTTAAAAATCATTTAAAAATCTTTTTTATTTACCTAATGGTCTTCCTATCTTCTTTATGTATCCTGTAACTGTATGTATCCTGTAATTAATTATGTAATTTCACGGTAATTAGGATAATCTAGTAAATCTTTATTCATAAAATAGAATCATTCATCCAAGATGTTCAATGATAATCCAGATAACTGATACTGGATAAATGCCATAATCTAATTAATCAGGGAAACGAATAGAATTTTAGTATAATAACAGGAATACCAAGATTGAGGATACCCATTATACTATTTGAGGGGAGAAGTTTTCAATGCCAAAAGATGCACTCAATGATTTAGATGAGTTAGAAAAACAAAACATAGCCATGGCCCTATGGATGAAAGAATTCAAGGCCAAAAAAATCCCTAAAAATCTAAGGACCAAAATTTTAGCTAAAAATAACAGTCCTGAGGCATTTGGGGAGAGGATGAGGCATCGTATTCAGGATCTCCTGGATAATCCAGACTCATTTACCCCCAGCTACAGGAAACGCTACGAAAAACTATTGGAACAGTGCGATTCATTGACATCCATCCAGGCCTATGCTCTGAATCACCTATTGGGAATGGATAGCAGCAGAGGGTATCAGAATATTCCTGATGAATCTAACTTTGAGTTTCCCAGGGATTTCGCCCCTCAACTGGGATACCAAGTAGGATGGCACTTCTTTGTGGGCAACTGCCGCGACACCCGTAGACGGGAATACGGGGTACTGGTATCATTCTACCGTTATTCATTATTACCTCCTGATTTGGCCCATAGCTTTGGATTGACAGATTGGGATAATCAAATATTTGAGATGCAACTGGCTGTGGCCAGAGAAGGCGAAGAACACCTTCAGGCACGTCCATTTGCTATTGCTGGGACCACAGGGTTGCTGAATTTCTCCAACAATCCTTTCAATTATCAGGCAGGAAATAACAGGATAACCTCTTTGGCCGAAGATAAACTCTTCCCACTCCGGGTTGAGGCATGGGGGGTGAACCAGGGTGGTGATGAGGATGTGGAGATGGAAGTGGACCTTGGATTCTCATCCAACAAGGACTTCCTCCTGCAGGGAAACAAAGGGTGCCTGCCCTGCTGCTGTGACATTGGAACTCTCTACTACTCTGCCACTAACCTTCGCCTTGAACCAGGTAGTCTACTGAAACTGGATGGTGAGGAGTTAACCCTCACCCAGGGCCAGTTCTGGTTTGACCACCAGTGGGGTAATGCTCTGGAACCCCTGGGGAACAGCCGATGCAAAGTAGTCCGGGCAGCAAGCATGCTCACCAAACCCTCCCGTTCCAGGGGATGGGACTGGTTCATGGCCCAGTTTTCTGATGAAAGAGAGATGACCATGTACGCACCCCACACCGATGAAAATTTAGAGTACTACCAGCAGAATGGGGAAGAATCACCCGGTAAAATGACCGTACCAATTAAAGGACAGTTCATAGATTGTGAACACAACGTGGTGAACATGAAGGGAACTTTGAATGTTGATAAATGGGTTAAGAGTGTTAAATCGTCGGACCCGGTAAACTACTTTATAACCAACACATGGTACCCGGACCGGTGGCATTTTCAGTTCCAGGACATGGTACCGGAGGATATAAGAAAATTCACCATGACACCAATAGTGGAAGGTGGGCAGACTGGTTACAATGCCAGTGGAGCCCAGTATTCTGAGGGTGGAGTTCATATTAGGGACCCTGAGGGTCGTTTTCTGGGTAAAGGATTTGCTGAATCAGTTTACTATGCTGATGCATTAAAAACCATGTTCCACCTGGCAGGATTGCAGGATACACCCAAAATGCGTAAACTCATGGAACTTCCAGGACCATCCTCATTTTTAAAGCTGAAAAGCTTGTTATACATGGCGTGGCCACCACACCAAAGAAAACTTAAGAAAAAACTGGAGAAATGCCTGGAACAGGGCCTGCCAGAAGATTTCATTGGATGAAATCATTGAATTTATTTAAAAAACCAGTAAATTCCCTGATAAGATTATAATGAATTTCAGGGATTACAAATTTAGGGATTAAAACTCTTTAATCATTCAGAAGATTTCAACTCTATTAATCATTCAGAAGATTTCAACTCTATTAATCATTCAAGTGATTACAACTCTATTATGCATTCAGAAGATTACAACTAATTAGGAATTAAAAAATTAGGCATTAAAAATTTATTAGAGGTTTGAGAGTTTTTGACAGACAAAAATAAGTATAAATTGCCCTATGTCAATGTACCGGATGATTGGCAGTTTTTAAGATCTTGGGGACCAGGACCCTTCATCACCAGGGCTATTTTCAAAACCCCTGCTGGTGAAATTGTTTCATGGACTTCCCGTTACCATAGAAAACACCATTTTAACCTTGAAATAAGAAGAGGTTCAACATGGCTTGCTCCTGGAGCTATAGGCTGGTGGATTGGGGTACTGTTTGCCATTGGTTCGGTTTGTTTTGCGCTGGGATCTGTGCATTCTTATGCCAGTTATGTGGGTGTTTTCACTGATAATTTAACCTATTTTATTGGCTCTATCTTTTTCACCACTGCTGGATTCTTACAGTTTTTGGAAACAGCCAGTGCACCACAGGAAATAGGGGGAATCAAAAGCAAACTCCATTTCATGTTTTTCCAGCCTTCCAGAATTGACTGGTGGTCTGCAGCAATCCAGTCTCTGGGAACCATTTTTTTTAACATAAGCACCTTCGCTGCAATTATCAGCACCTTATCCGCATCTCAAGCAGAATTATTTGTATGGAGCCCGGATCTTTACGGTTCAATCTGTTTCCTGGTTTCCAGTTACCTGATCTACATTGAAATTGGTCATAAGTTCTTTTCATTACACCCGCAGAGTTTATCTTGGTGGATAGTTTTCCTTAACCTGGTGGGGTCAGTGGCCTTTGGAGTATCAGCTGTAGGAGCTTTTCTTCCTTTACCTTCGGATCAACCATTTAATCCATTTTTAATGAACATGGGGACCTTCATCGGGGCGGTGTGTTTCTTTGCAGCAGCTGTTCTGTTACTTCCCGAGCGGACCATTAACCTGAATAAAGTAAAAAATTTATCTCAGAATTAGATAACTTGGTTGAAAATCTGGATGATATAAACCTGAATATAATTAATCGGTGTATAATTAAATATTTATAAACTAAAGAATGAATAATTCAAAGAATGAATTTGCGTTAAAGCTTTGAGGTATTTTTATGAACAAGAACTTGAGCAGAATAGCCGTGCTGATGATTTCATTCATCCTGATCGTTCTCATTTACCAGACCTTCATTTTAGGACAGTATTCCACTTACAATTACCTGGCTATAATTGCATTCGTGGTCTTCCTCTTCATCAGTATCTACGACATGAGAAATGCCGATGACGATGAGTAATGGAACAATGTGTAAGAAACTATTTTTTATCACTTACTATTTTTCAATTCACTTACTATTTTTCAATTGACTAAGTATTTTCAATTCACTTTTTCCGCAATGATTCTAAAAGTCCAGATTTACGAGCGTAATGGAATAGATACAGCTGAACATAACCTGCCCAGTCACCGTAACGTTCCATTCCAAATTTTCGGACATCCTGTGGTTTAAGTTCTTCACCAGAGAAGTATAGGTGTTCAACGATCCTTTTAATCCACACATCCACCGGGAAAGCTTCTCCCATTTTGAAACCGTAGAGCAAGATGCAGTCTGCTACCTTGGGTCCCACACCGGGGAGCTGGAGGATGGTGTCAAATGCTTCGTTATACCTCATTCTGTCTACTTTTTGGATGCCAATCTCAGACTGGATCATCCTCGCTGCATTGATAATGTACTTGGCCCGGTAACCAACTCCACAGGCCTGGAGATTGTTTTCGAAAATGAAATCTTTAGGTAATTCATCTTCACAGCGTTGCATTTCCTCTAAATCATGTTCAGGTACGTTGCCCAGTACTGTCGGGGTGGGGAAGGTGTAAAAATCACCTGAGTCAAAGTGGTACCGGTCACCCCACTTCCTTTTAATATCATTCACCGAACGTGTCCAGCGTAATATGGAACAATTCGCGGATGATATGGATGATATAATACATTCAAAGGGATTATGGGCATTGAAAAGTCGTAATCCCTGGCAAAATTCTATGGTAGGTGCTAGTTTGGGATCTTCACTTAAAAATTGGTAGAACCGGTTCAGATCATGGTCTAGACTGAATATCTCCTGAACAGAGTTTTTAATACCTTTTTCTGATTGCTTTTCAGGAGATTCAGCAATTATTTCCAGGTCACTATCTGGATCAGCATCATCATGTTTGATATTAACCAGACAGGGAGCTTCTTCAACTTGTATCAGTTCCTGGAAGTAGGAATTACTCTCTTTCCATGGTGGTTGGCTGGTCTGGCCACTATTGATGGTAAGGGATAGGTTAAGGGGTCCTTTGATTTTCTGGGGTTTGATGTTAAATTGAGTTATCATCACTATTTGATTGTTAGGGTGATTTTAAAAAACTTATCCAAAAAGGTAGCTAAAAAATTTATCCAAAAAGATCGATGTTAAGTACCCACTGGGATCGGTGTTAAATCATCCACTAAGATTCGGTGTTAAAACTAGATTCGGGTGTTAAACAAGCATTTAAAAAAATAAAAAAGGTTAGGAATAAAACCTACTCCCATAACATGCAATAACTGGTTTAAATCAGTTATATAGGGCAATTGGTTTTATTAGCTGCTTTTCACAGAACCTAGGCCATTCACCTGCTGGGTTACTTGAGGACTACCAGTGTAGGTTATTGAACCCCCACCATTTACCACTGCATTCAGGGTGGTTACCACATTAACGCTGGCTTTACCTTCTCCGTTAATGGTCACTGTAGCACTTTGACTCTGCAGGTCACTGGCAGCTATATTACCTCCTCCGTTGACAGTGGCAACCAAGTTGTTGGCTTTACCCGCCAGGGTCATTTTACCGTTATCCAGTGTTACGGTGAGTTTATCAGTGTTTAGGCCGGTCACCTCAGAATTACCCCCACCATTGGTGGTGAGAACATTCAAATCTTTAAGGGTTACGTAGAATTTCACAGCCCCATTACTTCCACCATTCAGGTTGCTGATGGATAAAGAATTTCCAGACACAGTGGTGGATATTTTAGACAGAAGGCTACTGTCTGCTTCTACCCGGTACGATTCATTATCGCCCTGCTGGATAATTAACGTTCCAGGACCGTTTAAAGTAACGCTGGTAACCCCACTAACATTGGGGGTCTGATTTCCAGTTGAACTCTGTTGGGTACATCCTGAGGCAGCTACAACAATACACAACAATACACCAAGTACAAGAGTATAAGACATTTTTCCCATAAATTAACCTCCACGTATTAATAAGTGGGTTATAACTAAATAATTTTTTTAAAATAAAATGTCACATCTACAGTTACCCTAACATTTAATCACATTAACCTGGGATATTTATCCCAGTTAAACATGAATATCAAAATAAATAATCCAGAATGGAATTAAACCCTATTTACCTCTGATGGAATCAAAAAATAGAAGTATTGGGATGGAAAATATTTTAGGTACTGCTACTTTATTATGAAATATATAGAGATGGGATGATTAAGAGGGGAATATAAAATGAGTTTACTCCAAGAACAGTACTCCGATTCAAAGAATTTCATGGCCAGGGTGGAATTAACCCGGAGATTTAAAACCAACCCTTATTCCTGGATTTTGTGGATATTTGACCAGATCAAGTTTCCAGACAAAGCAAGGGTACTGGAGATTGGGTGTGGCAATGGACTTTTATGGAAAGCAAATTCAAACCGAATACCAGAAGACGCCCACATCATTTTATCAGATTTTTCTAAAGGAATGCTCTCAGATGCGCGTATGGTATTAGGTGATGAAGCGGACCGTTTTGAATATCAGGTAATGGATGCCCAGGAGATTCCCTACCCTGATGGTTCTCTGGACATTGTAATTGCTAATTTAATGTTATACCACATTCCCGACAGGAAGAAAGCCATATCCGAGATAAGCAGAGTCCTTAAAAGCGATGGCGCACTCTATGCCACCACATTTGGACTTGGAAACACCAAAGAAATAAGTGAACTGGTATCTGCCTATGATGATAAGATGCATTACTCTTTAACACCATTGGCACGTGCTTTTGGCCTGGAAAATGGGGAAAAGCAGTTAAGTGAATCCTTTGACCAGGTGAAGTTAATTAAATATCAGGATGGTCTGGAAGTAACTGAAGCCGGACCTTTGGTGGATTACATTCTTTCCTTTGGAAAGGTTAACCATGCCCTTAATGGTCAGAATCGGAAAGATTTCGAGAATTACATTACAGATATAATAGAAAAAGAAGGAATGATTAAGATCACCAAGGACAATGGTATTTTCATTGCCCTGAAACCAAAATATTAATCATTTTTTTAGCTTAATTTAGCTTAACTAAGGTTTTAGCTTAACTAAGGTTCATTCTTTCTAAGACTCTGTAAAATCTCATTTTCAATATGTCTTCAGCAACAAATGCCACCAGAGCGTACAGCCATACAAAACCCACTAATTCCCAGCTCACTGCAGGCATAATCCATCCAGAGACCACAAATAGGGTGGCTGCAATGTCAGTGAGTATTATGGACCAGAAAAATATCCCTTTAGGTCTTAAAGACCAGAATGGTCCTTTTACCCTGGTGGCGAACATGGTAAGGTGACCGGCTACCACCAGTTTCAGGAATATCAGGGATTGAATCATCCCTGGGCTGAGGTGGAACCATTCCATCAAGATGTAAAGTAGGATGAATGATGAAAAAACTCCAATAATCCCTAGATAGGTGGACATTCCCAGATTCACTTTCATATTCCATTTTTGTGGCCGCTGGACTTTTTCGGTATGGTCGTAGGCAATGGTCATAATGGGTATATCATCTAAAAGGGCGATGATCACCAGCATGGCCGGTGTTAATGGATAAAACTGGAATACCAGAATGGTCAGCGCGGTGAATATAAGGATGCGAATGGTCTCTGATACTCGGTAAAGTGAGTAACTGTACATCCGCAGGAATATCTTATGACTTTCATGAATGGCATCTATAATCACGTTAAGTCCTGGTGAGGTGAATACAATATCCGCGGCAGACTTAGCCGCATCAGTGGCACCAGAAACTGCTATGCCCACATCTGCCTTTTTAAGGGCGGGGGCATCGTTAACCCCATCTCCAGTCATACCCACAATTTTCCCACATTTCTGCAATAATTCCACTATATGGTACTTGTCTTCCGGGAAAACCTGGGCAAATCCATGGGCTTCACTCACCACTCTCTTGGCCTTACGGGCGGGTTTATCCTTAAATTCGTCCGGAAGTCTTATGTTCTTTCTAAGGCCTACATCAGCTGCTGTTTCTCTGGCAATGGCAATATGATCTCCCGTGACCATTTTAACTTCCACACCCATGTCCTGAGCCTCCTGAATGGTTTGAGCCGAATCAGGACGGGGTGGATCGTAAAGTGCCAGTAAGCCCACTAAATTCCAATGGTTTTCCTGCCCCCAACCGACTGCTAAGGCTCGATAACCTTTATTAGCCCAGATATCAACCTTTTCGTTTACTTTTATGGCTGAATCCTCTTCCGGGGGAAGAATTGCTAATATGGATTGGGGTGCGCCTTTGGCCACCTGAAATTTATTTCCTTTTGAATCTTCCACCATAGCAATTGTTTTCTTTGAAATTGGATCAAATTGCTTGAATTCCAGTGTTTTAAAAGATTCCAGGTGATCAACCCTTTTTAAACAGCTAAAAATAGCCTGATCTATAGGGTCAGGGGTTTCTTCCTCAGAAGCCAGAGATCCATAGAGAAGAACATCAGATTTCTCATAATCTCCAAAAACCTGAATTTCACGGACTGTGATCTTGTTCTTGGTAATGGTCCCTGTTTTATCTGAGCAAAGAACGTCCATTCCAGCCATTTCTTCAATAGATGATAATTTGCTTACTATGGCGTTTTTACGTGCTAAAACTCGTGCTCCGATGGCCATGGTCACGGATAGGACTGCGGGCTGGGCTACGGGTATGGAAGCCACCAGCAGTATCAATGAGTAAGTTAAAATTTGCAAAAGGCCTTCGTGCCTGAAAAGTCCCACCAGAAATATCACCGATACTGTGAGTACGGATAAGATTATTAGGTAATCTCCAATTTTAACCACAGCTTTTTCAAGGTGACTTGTGGTATTAGTTTCTTTAATGAGCTCTGAAGCCCTTCCAAAGAATGTTGAAACCCCAGTAGTTACTACCAAACCAGTCATTTCACCCTGCTGGACTATTGAACCGGAATAACAAATATCACTTGATTTTTTCTCAACAGGGAGTGATTCTCCAGTGAGTGAGGATTCATCAAGAAGAAGATATTCTCCTGATAAAAGCTTCAGATCAGCTGGAGCCACATCACCGATTCTCACCCGGATAATGTCTCCAGGTACCAGTTCCCGGGCATTAATCATATTCCAGGTATTATCTCTAAGAACGTATGCAGAAATAGCCATTTTCTCTTTTAAAAGTTCAATGGCATCATCTGCCTCATGCTCCTGGTAGAAACCTACCGTTGCATTAATAAAAAGTAATGACATAATTATGGTAAAATCGCCCAGATCTCCAACTATAATCGATAAAATAGCTGCAGCTTCAATCATAAAAGGAATAGGGCCCCAGAAGTATCCCATGAGTTTACGAATCAGACTTACGCGTTCTTCTTTTATTTCATTGTAGCCATATTTTTCCAGGCGGGAACTAACTTCTTCAGAAGATAAACCATTTTCATCAGTAGAAAACGCATTAAAAAGAGTTTCTGCAGTTAATTTTTCTGCTTTTTCTGTATTGAATTCCCCCTCCATAACTTAATTTTTGTGTTTCCAATTATTTATAGGGGAAGATAACAACTCCTCCCAGATTCTTAAAAAAAACTCATTCAGATTCCTAAATCATTTGTTAATGAGAATTACTCATTTATCAGCCAGCTACTGATAACAGTTATTACTTCAGCACTGACATGACCCTCAATTCCATACTCAGTTGGAGTTGATTTACCTTCTCCTTCAAAGAACAGATGGTTTAAACCGGGGAATAGCTGGCAGGTAACATCTTCTCTGGATTCAAGTTCCTCTTTCCACATTTGGAAATCTTTGGTTGGTGAAACCTGATAATCACGCCCTCCCTGCAGGATCAACATGGGCATATTCAGGTTTTTAATGATTTCTGCAGTGGGATGGTTGCGCAGATCCAAGAAATAGGATGCTGACATTCCCAAAGGCAGCTCTTTTGATGGAACATCTGTGGAAAGCTCGGGATCCTTTGCCCGGGCAACTTTAACCTTTAAAGATTCCAGTGTATCCTTCTGTTCCTGGGTCATCTTCCCAGCCAGACTGTAAAGATATGTGAACTGTTCCAGGATGGTATCCTCCAGAGGACGGATAATGCCAGCCATAATAATCAATCCTGCCAGATCAGGGTCTTCCTGGCCAATACGTGGGGCTACAGATGCACCTAAACTGTGGCCCAGTAAATAAACCTGTTTTGGATCGATTTCTGGGGTCTGGCGTAGTAACTCAGCGGCCAGTAGAGCATCATCAATAACTTCTTCCTGCACAGTCAGCTGAGCCAACTGTTCAGGTGTAAACTCTGAAGCATGCTGTAGGGTTCTTTTATCATACCTCAAGACTGCAATACCCTTTGAAGCCAGGCCCCAGGCTATATCCCGGAATATTTTATTGGGTCCCAGAGTTTCGTCCTGATCATTGGGGCCAGAACCATGCACCAGCACCACACCAGGGAACGGTCCAGAACCAGTGGGGGTGGTGACAGTTCCTGGCAAAGACCATTTACCACTGCCAACAGTCACTTCAACCTCTCTAAATGTGGAATCATCCACGTAATCTGGTGGATGGTACTCAGTTTGGGAGGGTATTATACTTAATCCGCTGACACGACCCTTACTGTTGAACACGACCTGTACATCAATGGTGGCCCGTTCGAACTGGCACCTTACACTGACGATCTGGTGTCCCTCCAGTTCCGCGGTTTGCAACACTCCGGACTGGATTAAGTCACCTGCAGGTATGGTTAAACGTTGCCAGGACTTTTTCAACTCAGGTAAGGGAATGGCAGTTTTCATCTGGTTATCAAACTGGCTGGCAGCCATTTCGTAGTTACCCTGTAACATCTGGGACACGAATCTCTCGGCCAGTGCCCTAAAATTATCCAAATTTAAAAAACTCATATAATCTCCTCTTTTGTAAGTGATGTCCATGTGTGATGTCTATTAGCAATAAGACTGTTCAAATTAATAGAATTCAAATCATCATAATAATGTATATTTTGCAAATTTATATTATTATCATTTGATTGGAAAGCCGCTTCTTAACTTTTTTACAAATTTTATAGAATATTATATAATTTCAAGATATTTCCGTAATTATACTACCTTACATTGGCAGTTGAAGATTATATAACAACCTATTTATAATAATGGGAATATATGAAATGTTAAAATTTGGAAATGAGGATGTTTTAAAAAATAGAATATTTGAAAAACTAGATTAATTCCATAAAATGTCCGATTTTTCAAGTAAAATAAAAATTTAATTAAAATAAAAATGAGCATTCAAGTTAATTAAAAAAAGGCAGAAAGGTGGGGGTTAAATGTATAAAAAAGAATACAGGGCAAAATTAACTATTCCAGAAGAAGCAGTCAAATTAATCAGAAAAGGGGACATGCTGGTTCATGGTCTGACCATGGCTGAACCACCAGCCCTTCTGGAGGCAGTGGCCCAACGTCTGAGGGAGGGGGACCTTGAAAAAATTAAAATGTTCTCTGTGCTCCCCATGGATAGTGTTTGCTCCACCATACTGGCCCCTGACTTAATGGATTGTGTGGAGGCCTATAGTGGATTCGTGGATTCTGGCACCCGGGGCCTGGTGAGCACTGGACTTAACTACTACGTTCCCAACCATTTGCACCAGATACCTCGACTTCTGGAAGAATTCATTGGAGTGGATGTGTGTATAACCACAGTTTCACCCATGGACGATGCTGGTTACTTCTCCTTTGGAACTGCTAACGACTTCACCTCCACTGCTGCCCGGGCTGCAAGGGTCTTGATTGTGGAAGTAAACCAGAACATGCCTCGTGTATTCGGAGATTCCCTGATCCATATTTCAGAGGTGGATGCAGTGGTTGAAAACCATCAGCCAATTCCTGACTTCCCCTGTGGGTTTAAACAACCTGAAGCAGATATCATTGGTAAAAAAATATCTGAACTGGTCCCAGATGGTGCCACCATCCAGATGGGTATTGGTGTACTGCCCAATGCAGTGGCTGAGCAGTTGGAAAACCATAACGACCTGGGAATCCACACTGAAGTATTTGGGCCGGGTATGGTCCACCTCATAAAAAAGGGAGTAGTAACCGGTGAAAAGAAAACCCTCCACCCCCGCAAGCATGTTTTCACCGTGGCTCAGGGTGACCAGGAAATGCTGGAGTTTATGGACCAGAACCCAGCCATGGAAAGCTACCCATGCTCCTATGTAAACAACCCTGGCGTAATAGCTAAAAACGACCGTATGATATCCATAAACTCCTTAATACAGGTAGATCTCCTGGGGCAGTGCAATGCTGAGTACCTGGCCGGCCATCAGTACAGTGGGACCGGGGGGCAGCTTGATTTTGTCCGAGGAGCTTTTGACTCCAGAGATGGGAAATCGATATTAGCATTTTACTCCACTGCCAAAAATGGTGCTATTTCACGGGTGGTGGACCGTTTAGATCCCGGTGCAATGGTCACCACACCCCGAATGGACACCCATTACCTGGTAACGGAGTATGGGGTGGCCAACCTCAAGGGTAAATCCACACGAGAAAGGGCACAGGAAATAATTAACATAGCTCATCCTAAGTTCCGTGAAGAACTCTATAGGAAAGCTGAGGATATGTATTTAATATAAACATGGTAATTGAAGAGGGTAATTAAAAAAGGATATTTTAGGACGGGCAATTAAAAATAAATAATTGGAAAAGAGGTATTGAAAAATTAATGAAATTCAAAAATAGAACTTTCATTTATCTTTTTACCATATTTACTATTTTATCTTAATCTTTATCAGCTGGTTTTTCTTCTCTATTCTCATTTTTCTTCATCAGGCGATTCCCAACTTCCCCAGGCCACTGTAAACCACGAAAAACCCAATGGCAATACAGAAAATCCCAGTCACCAGATTTCCATGATTGGAAATCCAATCATTAACCGGACTCAGAATTTTATGGGCCTTATCTGGCAGGAGAATGAAGAATATTAGTGGTATTTCTATTATTACAAGGGTGATCAGAATTAAAATAAGAACTGATGTTGTATCATTGGTTAAACCTGCATTGGCTACTCCTATGGCACGTCCTGCTGCCAGGACAAAGATGGCCGTGCTGAAATTCATTAAAAATGCTATAATTCCAATGGAAAAGTACTTGGTGAACTGGCGCAATACACCGGTTTTGGGATCTACCTGCAGACGATTTAAAATGTTCTTATTTTTTCCCTGGTCCTTACTTACTATATTTCTAAATCCAAGGAGAAAGAGCACTGCACCCAGGAAAATATCTATAGCCGCCATGGTGGTAGGGTCAGCATGACCAGAAACACTTAATTTTTGACCCAAAAAGATTCCAATTACCACTGTTACCAGGAGCACCACGATGGCACCCATATAGAATGATAAACCAGCTAATCTTGGTTTTTTAGTCATGGACATTATTACCAGAAAAATGGACAGGGTCACTGGGCTCACTGCAGCAGCCCAGGAAAGGGGTATGGTTATTGCTAAAAGACTCGCCAGATCAGACATGCTATTAACTCCTGATGGTAAGTTTCAGGTGACATTCAATCAAATAACTTGCTAATTATTTAATTTAATCATTTAATTATATGAACCCAATTATTAATGAATTATTCCTAGAATCTATTCCAGGAGTATCATGTCTTTGGAATTTATGTCCTGGAGTTATGTCTGGGAATCATGTCCTGGAGTTATGTCCTGATTAAAGGAATGGTTCGTTATCCAGATCAAGCTCACAATCAGCGAATTTTAACTGTTTTTTCTTCACCCATACAAAGCCATGGTCTGGGGTGATAACCGCAACGTCAATTGGCCCCCCTACTCCTGGCATGTCCCCGGGGTCGGCGTTGATACCATCACTGAAGCGTTGTATGGCGCTGGTGGTTTGGATCATCAGTGTGGCAAAGTCAATGGCATCCTGCAGGGTCATGGTTCCCCACTGGATTGCATATTCCAGTCCCCTTAGCTGGCTCTGTATTTCCTGCTCACTCCGGGCCTGCATGGCCTCTTTTACAAAGTCCACATTCTGGATTCTACCATCAAATCCCAAAACTATCCGTGCAGCCACGTCTCCCTGACCAAGCCATGAACTTCCGTATTCCATTCCCGGTTTTTTACTGTCCCTGAGTTTTTGCACTGGTCCTGGTATGGACACACTGTAAACCTGGTGGGTTCCGTCGGGATTGTAACCTGCCACCAGTATCTCAATGGGGTCTGCCCGTGCCACACCATTTTCAATGGTTCCCTGGGGTGTTCTGAAGCTGAATTTCAATAACTGGTCTTCCATTTTCATCTCCAGCACAGTGCATCCCTTGGAATTCAAGTCATTTTGGATGTTGGTTTTTATCTGTCCTAACTGGTCTTTCCACTGGTATTTGTCGTTGAAGAGGTGGTGCAGCTTCCGGGCTACATCCTTAACCTCCATATTTTTAACCTTGGAGGATCTGCGGAACTCTTCAATGTACTGGCTTACGTTCTTCTGCACCCCTCCATCAGGGAGGAAAGCCAGGCCAGTTATGCCCACACCTACCCTTCGATTGATCTGGAAGAGTTTAATGGCGTTTTCACTACCAATACGGGCCATACCCTTCATATTACGGTAACTCTGTCTGCTGTCTCCTGCTAAGACTATTCCTTCCGGTGTGGTGGTGTTTATGACCAGTGACATGTTTTAACCTTCATTTTCCATGAATATTCTACGATTTTTCATGAATATTTTCTAGGATTTTCCGTGAACCCTAAATTTCTAGGCTTTATTATGATGGTGGGGGTTAATATGCATAGTGTAAAAAACTGCATATGGACTTCCTTATAAAGTACATGGAGATCACTGCATTACCTGAACTCAGATTAGCTCAAAAATTAGTTATAGGGGCTTTTTATTTGGCAGGTATATTTAAAGGTTGGTAAGGCATGTAAACTGGTTCCCAGATATTGGATTCCACCAGATTCTCCACATTTTGATCGGGCCTGTTTCGGGCCACTCCCTCTAGGATGGCCTGCCTGGCCACTGCCACCCCGATATTTTTACTCACTTCCTGTAGCTGGGATATCTCTGGAAGCAGTCTGGTTTTATCAGTGGTAGATTTGGCCAGTTCCAGGGTGGCAGCATCCATCATTCCTGCGCTTACCCTTTCGGCCTGGCAGCTGATTATACCCAGACCCAGTCCAGGGAATATCAGGGCGTTATTGCACTGTGACACAGGGTAAGATTTCCCCTGAAACTTCACATCATTAAAAGGGCTTCCAGTCGCCACCAGGCCACGCCCCTCTGTCCAGTGAATTATATCATCAGGTGTGGCTTCTGCCAGGGTCAATGGATTGGATAATGGGAATATTATTGGTCTTTCCACATGGGTGGCCATGGTAGTTACGACTTCACGGTTGAAAGCCCCATGCACCGTGCTGGTGCCAATAAGGATGGTTGGATGCACGTTACGCACCACATCCAGAAGCCTGGTGGGATCATCTGCAGGGTCCCATTCATCTGTTTCAGATGAACTGCGAGCGTATGGTGCTTTAAAGTAATCAATATTTTCCCGGTTACTGGTTACCAGTCCCTGACGGTCCATTAAATAGAAACGATTGTAGGCATCCTGGTGATTGAGACCTTCCTTGATCATCTGCTCCCAGATCTGATCAGCGATACCACAACCAGCAGTTCCTGCTCCGTAGACAAGCACCCGATGATGAGATAGAGGGGTTCCGGTTATTTTCAAAGCATTCAGGAGAGCGGCCATGGCAACGGCCCCGGTACCCTGTATATCATCATTGAAGGTGCACATGGTATCCTGGTAACGGTCAAGGTGATGTCTGGCATTTTTCTTACCGAAATCCTCCCACTGGAGAAAAACCTGGGGGAACTTTTCTTTTATGGCGTTGATTACGGTTTCCACGAACTGGTGGTACTCTTCACTGCTGATGCGGTGATGACGCCAGCCCAGGTAGAATGGATCTTCCAGTAGCTGAGGGTTATTGGTGCCCACATCGATCATGATGGGCAGCATCCTTCGGGGATTTATACCGGCACATAAGGTGTAAACCACCAGTTTAGCCACGGAAATACCTATTCCATTAGCTCCCTGGTCACCAATTCCCAGTATCTGCTCAGAATCAGTTAAAACAATCAGGTTAATGTCATTTGCATCCCAGTGATCAAGGATTTCATTGATATGGTCCCTTTCTGGATAAGAAAGATAAATTCCACGCGGTTTTCGGAATTCATCACTGTAATGCTGGATTGCCAGGCCTGCAGTGGGTGTGTAAATGATGGGCATCATTTCCTGGATGTGTTCCCGGATAAGGCGGAAGAAAAGAGTTTCATTGGTATGGTAAAGGTTGTTTAGAAAGATATTTTTCTGGAGGTCATCTGCCTGGAGAGAGTACTGTTGATAGGCTCTCTGAAGCTGTTCATCCAGAGTTTCCACAGAATGAGGTAAGAGTCCGATAAGATTGAATAATTGACGTTCTTTAGTACTAAAAGCAGTGCCCTTATTTAAATGTGAAGATTGGAGGAGTTGACTTCCTCTAAGATCAGTTTCAATGTATTTAGTTCCTTCTTTTTCGACAGTAATCGCTATGGATTTAAACTGTAACCCCCCATTATTTGGGAACTCCGGGATATTAAATTGTCCCCCTGGTATGGAATATAATTATCCTTTCAACCCGTATATATACTTTACGCATGCAAAAGAGTGATTTTTTGTCACATTCCTTATTCTGGACATGAATGATGTCATAATCCTGACAATTAAAATTATGGAGAGGATATCTTATGATCTAATCCTCATGCTTAAGTAGAGAGAGGTTGTTTCATTTTTACATATCCTTCCTTTTTATCTGTTGATAAATCCTGGATGACCATAGAAAATAAGAAAGGTAATTAAAACAATAATAAAAGTGGTGATAGAAATGGGAAAATTCATTACCATAACTCCTGAAAGTGTGCTTGATTTAATTGAAAAAGAACCAGAAATTGCTATACTGGATATTAGGCCTGAGGAGGATTTTATAAAGGAACACATTCCCGGGGCAATGAACCTGGATTATGATGGTCACCACTTCCAGAGTAAAGTGGAAAAACTGGATAAAACGCGTCCCTACATTATTTACTGCAAGAGCGGTGTTCGGGGTGGTTATTTCATGGAGAAAATGATGGAATCTGGATTTATTGGGGCTTATAATATCTTGGGCGGATTCGTTGCCTGGAAAATAAGTAAATTACCACTGACAAGTGATTAGGAGATATAAATATGTCGCTAAAAAAGGTTGCAGAGATTGTTGAACCAATCTACGTAATGGAAGGAGCCGGTGTTCGCCTAAGAAGAACCATTGCCACGGATTATCTGGATTACCTGGATCCATTCCTGTTATTCGATCATTTCGGTTCTGATGATCCCCGGGATTATCTGGCTGGGTTTCCCCTGCACCCTCACCGGGGTATTGAAACTGTTACTTACATGTTAAGTGGTAATGTGAATCATAAAGACAGCATGGGGAACTCTGGAACAATTGGAGCATGTGATGTGCAATGGATGACTTCTGGTAGTGGGATACTCCATGAAGAAATGCCTCAGAAGCCAGAAGAGGGTAAACTGGAAGGATTTCAATTATGGGTAAATCTCCCTGCTAAATTGAAAATGACTCATCCGCGTTATCAGGAAGTAAAAGCATCCCAGATACCAGAAATAACACTATCCGAAGGTGTGCAGGTTAAAGTCATCGCCGGAGAGCTAAACGGGGTTAAAGGACCAGTAACTGAAATCTTTGCAGACCCGGAATACTTGGATGTTTCGCTGGAAGCAGAAAGTTCTTTTGAGCATAAACTCCCAGAGGGGCACACGGTTTTTGCATACGTATTTGAAGGTGAAGGGGTCTTTGATGAAGAAGGATCACTGGTATCTGCCACTAATTTGGTGATTTTTGGTGAAGGGGAGTCAATTAAAGTTCACACGGAAAACAAAACATTAAGATTTCTTTTAATATCAGGTAAGCCCTTAAATGAGCCCATAGCTCGTTATGGTCCATTTGTGATGAACACGACTGAAGAGATTGAGGATGCCTTGAAAGACCTTCAAAAAGGAACATTTGTCAAATAACTATATTAATTTCGTTGAGAATCAATTTCACTATCAGTATAGGCTAGTTTATCTAATTAATTAACAAAAAAACCTTCCTAATTAAACAAAAACCTATCTAATCAACGATGGCCATGCCATGTTAGGTTTGAATATTGTTGTAGTTAAGTCAAAAGTAGAAATGTGTTCAAGAATTTTGATATCACTATATAGAGCGACCTATCAAAAATCAGGAATTTTGCTCTGCATCAAGTTTTTGACTAATGTGTCCGTAAATTTCTTTGGTTACTCCAACATTGCTAATAAAATTGTTTGAGTAACGTATATCTCCCCTTCGTGGGTTGTCCTGTCTCATGACGTACATGCAGATGGCGGTTACGATCATGAGTGGGTCGGTTTTGCGGCCCTTACCTCCACGGTAGAGTTTACGGAAATCTGCCTTGCAGATGATCTCCCGGGCCCGATCCTTCTGACCACCACCCACTGGCATCATAACCTCGTCTCCTTCTTCACGTTTGGTTAGGACCATGGTGGGACTGTGACCGGTCATCATAAAGTTACTGGCCACCACACTGAGCATAGCCAGTTTCTCCTGCAGACGGAAATCTTCCTCGGGAGTTTTTTCACTGTGGGACTTGTATCTGTTGTATTTTTTAATTTTCCTTTCCATTCTGCCGACTTTAGCATTATCGTCCAGGAAGATGTGTTTTCGTTTTTTCAAATTCCTCGCCTGAAATTTATGTGATTATATTGGTATTTGGTTAGATGTCTAATCAAATGTTGATCAACTTTGATTGATCAACTTTGAGATAGAAGTTTTGTAGTGAACTTTTCAGAGTCGAACAGCAACACCATTCTCCTTCAAGAACTCCTTCACCACAGGCACCGGGTACTCATCAAAGTGGAAGATGCTGGCAGCAAGTGCTGCATCTGCTTTGCCCAGGGTAAGTACTTCATAAATATCATCCGGGTTACCTCCACCACCGGAGGCAATTATGGGAATATCCAGCATTTCGCTCATGGTCTGGTTGAGAGGTATGTCATAACCATCCTTGGTACCGTCCCGGTCCATACTGGTGAGGAGTATTTCACCTGCACCCCGTTCCTGGCATTCCATGGCCCACTTTACCGCGTCGATGCCTGTGAATTCCCTTCCACCGTAGATACTGCAGTCGTACCAGCAGTAACCTTGGGGCGTTTCAATTATAATGTGATCATCACTTTCTTTAGGGTCTTCAATGTAGCGTCTTTTGGCATCAATACCAATGACACAGGCCTGACTACCCACTACCTTGGAAGCTTCATTGATGAGATCAGGGTTGTGAATGGCTGCGGTGTTGGTTGAACACTTATCTGCACCGGCCTTGAGCATGTTCACATAGTCCTGTGGCTTCCTTATACCACCGCCCACACAGATGGGAACGAACACATTCTCGGTGGTTGCATTAATAACATCGGCCATGGTCTCCCTGCGTTCGTGGGAGGCGGTTATGTCCAGGAACACGATTTCATCAGCACCATCTTCATAATATTTTGTGGCCAGTTCCACGGGTTCTCCTGCATAACGGATCTGTTTAAATTCCACTCCTTTAACCACACGTCCGTGGGGGACGTTGAGGTCGCAGTCCAGGCAGGGTATAATTCTTTTGGCAAGCATAATTATATCTCCAATTGAATTGATGATTTTATTATTTTTTTTGACAATTTCAAAAAAATTTAGGATGAATATCAATTATTTTCTTTAACTATATTAAGTAAATTTTCAGAAAATAAGTAACTTTTCAGAAGCCAGATGGTAACAATTATATGTTAATAAATTTGACTAACTTTTAGTTATATTATTAATTAAGATGGGAGTAGTTTATTTACAAGGGGAGTATTAGAAAATGAATGTTAGTGAAATGGTTGCAGATTCCTTGAAATTTCCTTTTTCCAATGTGAAACGACTTTTAACACTGGGCATACTAATGGCCACCAGTATTTTAATAATACCTGCAATATTGGCATATGGGTACAATTTACGTATAATTGAATATTCTTTCAAAGATTCTAATGAATTACCCCCATTTAATGAGTGGTTAAACATGTTTGTGGATGGTTTGAAGTACATCGTAGTAATAATAATTTACAGGGGTATTCCTGCCATTATTGTGGGTATTATATCGACAATTATAATTATGTCCCTCATGTTTAGCGGACAATTGACCAGTTTAAATGCATTTCTAACTACTTATTTCCAGATACTTTTTGTAGTAGGTTTTATCATAATGGTGTTCCCTTACATCCTCAGCTTCATTGCTTTACCCCACATAGTTAAAAAAGACAAATTAGAAGCTTCAGTTAAATTTAAGGATATTTTTGGCATAATAAAGAATATTGGATGGGTTAACTATATTATCGGTGTTGTAGTACTCACTGCATTTTCTGCAGTTGTATCTGCGCTTAGTGCCATTCCCCAATTAATGAACATGGGAATAATAACTGTTTATGCAGTTGCCGCGGTGGTAGGATTTTTCCTTGGTTCCTATGTATCCGCTTTCAGCGGCAGATTCCTGTCTCTCATCTATAATGAGGGCATTGAAAAAGTAGACATAGAAACGGTAGAATAATTTTGATGCAAATAATTTTGAGTAAATATACCATTCAAAATTATTCAAATTAAATTTACAATCAATAATTATTCACGAATTAAATACCAATTCACAAATTTATATCAGAAGAAAAGATTCATGGTCCAAATTCCCAAAAGTTAATCCCTTTACAAAAACACAGAATCTATAAAGGCCGGGATAGATTGGGAGTTTAAATGATGAAATGTTTCCGGGGATAAAATGTATCCTGGAGGTAACTTGGGGAATATAAACCCTACCAACATATCAGATGGGGGAGATTTACCTCCAAATCTACTGGAATTTTTAACAGAACTAGCCCGGGCCATGACTGCGGCAGGTATTGCAGTCATGACAATAGAAGCTATTTTAAAGAATATATGCAGGGCATATGGGGTTAAAGCCCAGGAAGTAATTGACTTTCCCACCTTCGTACTCATCAAGATCAGCGATGGGAATTCAAAAGCCCTGGCAGTGACCGGGCAGAAACCGGGCCTCCTACCGCTGGACCAGGTTTCACGATTATACGAGTTAATCTATCAGGCGGAAAAGGCAGAAATAACTCCAGAACAGGGAATTAACCGCATAAATGAGATAATAAATGTTAAACGCCAGCACAGATACCTAAGGCATATATTGGGATATGCACTTTATTCTACTGGCCTGGGAATGCTACTTCTACCCACAACCAATGAGTTACTTTTTTGTGGGGGATTAGGGGCCATTGTAGGTTTAATAATCGGATACTCTGAGGATAAACCCAGGCTAAACCTTATTTTGCCAGTTTTAGTGGCGTTTCTGGTTTCAATGATCTTCTTTTTTGGGGTGAAGCAGGGAATGGTAAAGGGATCCCTCACCATCCTGGTCCCGGCACTTTCCTACTTCATCCCGGGCGCGGTTCTGGCCACAGGAATGTACGAACTGGCAGCCAACAACGTCATATCCGGTGCCAGCCGCCTGATCCAGGGAGTGGTTATACTGTTACTCCTCCTCTTCGGAGTTTTAATAGGTCTTCAGGTGGTTGGACTCTCTGCAGGAGCGTATATGGTGGCATATTTAGCCACGCCTCTTGGTTGGTGGGCTCCCTATATCGGGATTCTGGTTTTCACCCTGGGAATGTACCTTTTAATGTCAATACGAAACCGTGACATGCTAGGAGTTTTGATGGTGTTATTTGCCACATTTGGCGGACTTCAGGTCGGAAATTACCTCCTGGGCGGATTATTCGGTGCATTTTTAGGTTCAGCCATCATGACCATGGTGGGAACGTACCTGGAACGATCAAAGCTCAAAACACCATACTATGTATCAATAATACCTGCATTCTGGATATTAGTGCCAGGATCCTTGGGATTCATCAGCTTGGCCACCTTAGCTGGGCAGAATTATTCAGCATCCATTGCCAACCTGATTATGGTGGTACTAACCTTTGTGGCCATATCCATGGGGTTACTCATAGGTGCGGTAATTGCTGATCCATTAAAAATAGAATAATCAGATATGTGACCCTACGCACACCGAAAGATTTGATAGTATATGAGGCTGTGACGATAGAGGTTCTATAAAAGGGGATGGTAGAGTTTATTCATACTGAGAAGTTCCCTTATACTGAGAAGTTCCCTGAAATTTTTATGTACAAATTAGATGTCCCTTATTGAATTATTGTAGTTAAGGTGTTAATGATGAAACCATTCTCCCGTAAAAAAGTAGATTACCAGCGTTTAAAAGAGATAATCCAGTTACTGGTCAAATACGAGTTTGATAACCTGGTAGGTGCGCTGGAATTGAAGGGATCCCGCTGGGGAGACCTACTGTACAAATATGATTCTGATGCGGATCTGGATGCCACTACTCCCGAACGTTTAAGAATGGTCTTCGAGGAACTGGGGCCCACATTCATAAAACTGGGGCAGATGATGAGCACCCGACCAGACCTGGTTGGTCAAAACATGGCTGATGAATTCACCAAACTCCAGGATGACACCCTGCCTTTTGATTTTGACACAGTGAAGATGATCGTGGAAGGTGAACTGGGCAAACCATTAAACGAAGCTTTCGGAACCTTTGAAGAGGAACAACTGGCAGCCGCATCCATAGGCCAGGTCCACCGTGCAACTCTCCCTGATGGAACAATGGTGGCAATTAAAGTCCAGCGGCCAGGTATTCAGGATACTGTGACCAAAGATCTGATTATAATGCACCACCTGGCTGATTTAATCCATAAAAGAATTCCCAGTTTAAAAATTTTCAATGTCCCTGAAATTGTGGATGAATTTGAAAAATCAATCCACAAAGAGATGGATTATGAACTGGAAGCCAAAAACACCCAGAACTTCCAGGCCCACTTTGCAGATAATACTGGTATCCATGCACCCCATGTTTTCACTGAATATTCAACCTCGCTGGTTTTAACCATGGAATTCATCCAGGGAACCAAAATGAGCCAGGTGATGGAGAACCCGGAAGGATTCGATAATAAAATAATTGCCGAAAGAGTGGCCAAATCATATTTCCAGCAAATACTCATGGATGGATTCTTCCACGCAGACCCGCATCCAGGTAATCTATATGTTCTGGAGGATAACGTGGTCTGTTACATTGACTTTGGGATGATGGGCCACATTGACCAGGAGTTCATGGAGAACCTGGGAGAGCTATTCATTCAGGTGATTGAATACAAGGTGGATGCAGTTATCAACCAACTGATCTACATGGATATCATAGATGATTCAGTGGATAGGACAATTCTAAAAAGGGATATAATGGATATACTGGACCGTTTCTATGGTGCCAGTCTTAAAGATATTCACCTGGGACATATCCTGAGTGAACTGGCTATTCCCCTGATAACCAAGTACCAGGCACGGGTCCCACCAGAATTCACCCTCATTGCCAGATCAGTGTCCCTGATTGAGGAGGTAGCCTACTCCCTTGACGGTGAATTTGATGCAACCAGCCAGTTCAAGCCAATGGTTAAAAAACTCCTCCTGAAAAAATTTAACCCTAAAAACATGGCAGATCTGTTCAAGGATAACATGTTCGAACTGGAGCACCTGATTAAGAACATGCCCCGTAACCTTAACCGTCTGGTGGCTAAGGTTGAAAACGGAGAGATAAAGGTACGCTACTCTGAGGAACTGGCAGAAGACATTGAAAGAACCAGCAACAAACTGGTGATGGCCATAATCATTGCTGCCTTACTCATTGGCTCATCATGGATCATACAGATAAACAAGGGCCCTATGATCTGGGACATGCCCCTTTTGGGATTTTTGGGCTTTGCAGCCAGTGGAGTTCTGGGAGTGGGGCTTATAATCTATATTCTGAGGTACCGGAAGATTTAAAGATATTGAGTTTATAATTTCAGCCGGCTCTATTAATAAACACTATTTAATTTTTTTTAAAGGTGGGTTAATCCTTATTTTAAACAAAAAGCATCTGGTATTACTTTTAATGTGGGTAATAACATTTATATCATGTGAAAACCAACTTGAAAACGTTAATAAACTAATTAATTGATTTAGTATTTGCATGAATCATGGGAGCTGATTAAGAATGGACATGGGTCAAATTATTGGTGATGCTTTTAAATATCCAGTTTCTAACTGGAAACGCTTGTTGATTTTAGGCGTAATAGTTTTAATAACCCAAATTTTAATTGAAATTGCAATTGGATATGGTCGTGTTTCCGGCTTGCCATATTACCTCTTAATTCCTGCTTTAATTGCTGTATTCCTGACCATGGGATATCAACTGAGGACAATAGCGACATCTATAATTGGGGAAAATGAACCTCCTGAGTTTAATGATTGGACTAAAATGTTCCTGGATGGACTTAGAGTTTTCATTACAAGTATTGCTTATGGAATAATTCCCACAATAATTTTAATTATGGGGTTCATCATGCTATTTACAGGATCATATGGCCTAGGAGTGATTATCCTTATAGTGGGTGCAATACTTTTCATCATCTTGGGGATAATATCAGTAATGGCCATTTCCAACATGGCGTACTATAATGAAATAGGAGCAGCATTTAAATTCGGTGAAATCAAGGAGAGAATAGAAAGTATTGGATGGTTAGAATACATAGTGATGCTGATTTTACTGGCAATTATTTACATTATACTGTTGGTGGTGGCATCAGTAGTAATGATTATACCATATGCAGGACTGGTTTTAGCATGCCTCATCATTTATCCATTCATCTACCTGTTCCTGTACAGGGCAATCGGATTAATCTATAAAGAAACAGTGGAAGATGAAGGAGAATCAATTCAGTATGAAAGTAAAGATCTCCCGGAAACAGAAGAACCAACTTAGATTAAAAGTATAGGATTAAAAAGTTAGTGGGGTGTATGAAGATTCTCTATTAGCGTCCCAAATAGTAATACTATATATCACACCTATATGATACATTTATATGGGTGTTCTTCCTATTTTTTAAGCGGTGAACTAATATGCAGCTAAAAAACTTCAAAAGAGAATCCATAATACCCCTGCCTGTGACCTTCATTTCCACCCTCAGTCCAGATGGAGTGCGCAACGTGGCCCCATATTCCTGTTTGATGCCTATTCTACGTCCGTTTGACTTGATATGTGTGGCCACTGCTGGGGTGATGAGGGATACCTTTGATAACATGAAAGCTCGGGAGGAATTCGTCATCAGCCTCCCAGGAATGGATCTGGCGGGTAGTGTAATGCCAACTGCTAAATTCGTGCCTCCAGAGGTGAATGAATACGAACTTGCAGGGTTAAAAGAAAAACCCAGCCAGGAGATTGAAACACCTGGAGTAGATGGATGTTACGCCTGGATGGAATGCAAACTCCATAAGATCGTGGCTGAAGAATATGATAATTTCCCATATGCACTGATTGTGGGGAAAGTGGTACACCTAGAAGTACGTGATGATATTTACAACCGTGAAAATGGTTCATGGGATGTAGAAAAGGCCCAGCCTTTGATGATGACTGAATCCAATCAGGGAATGCACTTCTGCACCGTGAAGGACATGGACTGGTTCGAACCCTACGGGGCAATGTTCCCCAATGGTAAGGATCCTCTGGCAGGAATGTACGAAGATTAATTAACCTCACCTATCCAATCTTCTTCAGGAGTGATAATATGGAAGATAACCTAAATTGTGAAATAATTCCCTTTTCCGAAGTAACCAAATTCCATGGGCATTCCTGTCCTGGAACAGCCATAGGTTACCGTGCCGCTGGAATAGCTATCTGTGAATTATCTTCCCGGGCAGAAGATGAAGAACTGGTGGCCATAGTTGAAAATGACAGCTGCAGTGTGGATGCCATTCAGGTGGTAACTGGCTGCACCATGGGAAAGGGTAACCTCATATTCAAGGACCACGGTAAACAGGTATACACCTTCCTTAACCGTAAAACAGGAAAAGCAATGCGCATATCACTGAAAAATAACATCGATGAAATTGACCCTGAATTTTCAAAGGCCCGTGAACAAGCATTTTCTCCTTCAGCCAGTCAGGAAGATAAGGATAAATTTCAAAAAACCAAGGATGCATTCACTGAAAAGATTCTATCAGCTATTCCAGCCCAGGAACTATTCAAAGTGGAAAGTGTTGAACTGGAATTCCCAGAAGAAGCAAGGATATTCAAATCCATCTACTGTGCTAAATGTGGGGAGCCAGTAGCTGAACACCGGGCCCGGGTGGAAAATGGTGAAATAGTCTGTTTAACTTGTTTCAATGAATATTCCCGGACATAAATTTCTTTCTTTTTTTATTTATCCAACGTTTTATAAGATAATTCTCTAAACTCTCATTTTTTGTCATATTGGGCCATTTTTGGTAAAATAAATTTACAAATATTGTCGTTTATTCTCTGTCCATTGAATTAATGGGATTAATAACCGTATCTTCGCATTGTATTGTTTAAATTATCATATACAACTGAAAAATATCGGAAAGTATTTAAAGTGACGTAATATTACATTAAATAATTATATTTTAATGGGATTGGAGATTAACATGGAGTCTGAAAATTCGAGTATTTTTATGGACACGAAGCGTCTTGAAACATTGGTAGATGGAATATTTGCCATTGCCATGACTTTACTGGTTCTGGCTTTAGCTGTTCCAGATATTACCGAACCATTATCCAATGCAGCAGTTCAAAATTCTCTTTATAGTCTTATACCCAGTTTTTACACTTTAGTCATGAGCTTCATTCTCCTGGCTCTATTTTGGAGTAATCATCATCGTGCTTTTCATAAAATAGATGAAATGAACACACCTTTATTATGGATAAATGTTATATGGTTATTATTCATAGTACTGGTCCCATTTTCAGCTTCTTTAACTGGGAAATATGGAGAATTTCCCATTTCTCACATTATTTTCAATTTAAACATGCTGGGGATTGCACTCTTCCTGGGTTTAAACTGGTACTATGCAAGCAGGAAAAAATTTATCGATGAAAAAGTTTCTCCTAGAGACATAACCGTCACTATAAGAACCAACATCCTTTTCATAGTTATTTCGCTCCTGGCACTATCACTCAGCTTTGTAATTCCCAGATGGAGTGCTTTAGTGTATTTACTGATTTTCCCATTGGAATATTGGATCGGTAAAATGTGAAGTTCTGATAAAATGAGTTGGTTGATTGATGTGAGTGCCTTCATATAAAGCAACAAAGTTTATATGGAGTTGTATTCAAAAAGAATGACACCAAGTTAAAGTCATTTTTTTAATTCAAACTTTTTTTAAAAAGTTATGGGCCTGTAGTCTAGCCTGGAATATGACGTGGGACTTCGGATCCCAAGGTCGGGGGTTCAAATCCCCCCAGGTCCGCTAATTTTCATAGGTTTATTATCAATACTTTCTTTAGAATCAATAATTCTTTAAAGAGTTGAGGATTAACCCTTTTCATGATATTTTTTAGTTATCATCAACCTTTTTTCTAAGGGGTTAGGTTTAATACTACTTTGTTATTCTTTTAAAATCCCTATTTATCTTGGAATTTCATTCGATGAACTTTTTTTCGAGAATACTGTTCAGGTAGCCATCAGGTTTCCTCTGAATTTTAGATCCCTCAGGCTTAGACCCCTCACTCATTTCATTATCCTTATTTTCTTCACGGGTAGGTGGTTTGAAAACTAATTTTTTTCCGGTTTCATCATCATCTAAAAGTGCATAGGCGGTGTTAAAACCGGAACCCATACGCACCAGGCCAGCCACAGCAGCAGCTTCTACAATTTCTTTCTGGGTTGCCCCAGTTTTAAGTGCCTGTTTTTTATGTGCACGTGTGCAAGGTTCACATTTAACTGCAACAGCGCATGCCAGGGCAATGAGACTTTTTTCCTTGAGAGTTAAAGCACCATCTTTTAATATTTCCGAAGCCAGTTTTTTGAAGGCATCATCCACCTCTTCACCAAGGGCCTCTGTAAACCGGTTGGGAGTTTTCTGTTCCATATTTTTGTTCTCTCCTGAAGTTTTTCGTTTTCCTATTTATCCTGTTATCTTTTCAAACTAATTATCTTTTTTTTGAGGATATTCTTTTTATTTGATGCGGACTTTAATTTTAATTGATGGGAACAGATGGGTTATAATTATTTTTTTAGATAAAATTTTTAACCCTCAACAACTTATACAGTTTCTTAAATTAAATAAAAAATATAATAAATTGAATCTATTGAATATTAATTATAAACAGGATTGAAATTAATAAAAAATGCAGGTGTAATAATATGTCAGAATCCACTGAAAATGAAAAAGAACAAATTTTAAGGAATATCAGTCCGGATGTTGCATTAGAATTATTTGATAAGATTAAGGAAGACCCAGATTTTATCGTACTTGATCTTAGAACTCCTAAAGAATTCACCACAGGCTATCTTGAGGGTGCGGTGAACATGGATTTTCGTGGTGAAAACTTCACTGAAGAACTGGAAAAAGGGGACAAGGAGAAAAAATATCTCATTTACTGTGGATCAGGTGTTAGATCCGCTAAAGCACTGGCTATAATGGAAGAGTTAGAATACCTTGAAGTTTACAACATCCTGGGGGGCATTAGGATGTGGAAGGTAAATGGCAATCCTATAATTAAAGAATAAAAAAAATAAATGTGATGATACTCTTCTTGTCACCCTTATGGAATAAGTTACCTAACTGGAATGGTTACTATAAATGGAAATACTAATAATTAATGGGTAATATTCACACAGTAAATGGAATAGTTTAATTTTCAGAGGAATAGTTCCATCTTAGGAATATTATCCATTCCATTTATTCTATTCCAGGTTATATTTCCTGATATTCACAATTCCTCTATTCCCTTATAATATCCATCATTCCATCTGTCCGTTCTTCGATCTCACCCTTTTGAATAAGATCGTCAATAACTCCTTTTATCCTACTTATTGCAGGTCCACGGGTTACTTTGGCTCCGAAGAGTCGGGAAACTTCCCTGACTAGTTCATCGGTCTGGGTGGCGTACTGTGATTTTAGGATGATCTTCACTGCAGCAGCGATTTCTTCAGGACTTATAAGGTCCATCTTGGCTGGTGGATTACCGGTTCTTCTGCGAACTACCACCGGTGCATCTTTGTAATATAAAAAGTCACCTTTCTGGATTATCTGGCCATCCATCAATCCTAGGTTGATAGCTTCTTTCATAACTGCCTGTACGCGCCTACCGGCTCGGCTAAGTCCCCAGTAGGTCCGTATACGTTTTACAACCTCGTCGTAGTGTATGGGGCCCTCTACTTCAACTACCTTCATTGCTGCTCTGGCAATATCTCCCACTGGCTGGCTGTGAATGTCCCCCGAAACAGGCACACCAGTGTCCTCACAGGTCACATAATCCGATAATTCATCTTTATCATCTTCTTTTACCTGGGAACCAGAAGAGGATTCTTTTTTAGATTTTTCTTTTTCAGATTCTAAAATCTCTTCCAGTTCAGGGAAATCAGTAGAATTTTCAGTAGAGTAATTCCTTTCTTCTGATTTTAACAGTTTAGAACGGGATTCAGTTTCATTTAATGGTGAGTCAGTAAATGGAGAATCATCTATTTGGGTATCATCCAATTTGGAATCACCTAATCTGGGGTCATCTAATGGGGAAGCATGTGGTGAATCATTTAACGAATCAATTTCACCCTTTCCATCAGGAGTTGGGGGTACTGCTCCATCTACATGAGAAAGATCAGTATCCTTTTCACTGTCAGTTCCGTCTTCTGTAGAACTAATTACACTCACTCCATCTTCCAGATCTTCTACAGGGGAATCAATCCCCACCTCTTCTACTGGTGGAATAACTTCCTCTGCACGGTCCTCTTTTAAGAGTTCTTCTATTATTGCCAGGAGCCGTTTTTGCACATCAGCACGGTTACGGTACCAGTCTGTAGACCATAAACGATAGAAACGCCATCCCAGTCCTTTCAAAATCTGTTGGCGGAGCCGGTCCCGGTCCCGGGCCACCCTGCTGGTCTGGTACATTGGCCCGTCACAGGCAATGCCCAGCAGGTAACGCCCAGGGTATTCTGGGTCCACAACTGCAAGGTCAACCCTGAAACCAGCACAGCCCACTCTGCGGTGAATTTCATATCCGTGTTCAGTTAAAAATTCAGAGACAGCCTCTTCAAAAGCATCATCCGCATTGTTCTGAACTAGATCCTGGTGTGCTAGAGTTTTATTCTCAGCGTATTCCAGGAATTCTTTAAGCGCACGAAGACCGAAAGGTGCACTTGAACTCAATTGAAGGTCACGGCCCCTGAAATTGGAGAATATCAAACACTTCTCCCTGGCCCTTGTTAGGAGAACGTTTAAACGTCTTTCTCCTCCATCCTGGTTAACCGGTCCGAAGTTATGGCTTAAATTACCTTCAGAGTCAAATCCATAACCCACACTAACCATTATCACATCTCTTTCATCTCCCTGGATTGTTTCCAGGTTTTTCACGAAGAAATGCTCTCCATTGTTCCCTTTAAAGTAACTCTCCATTTTAGGGTTGAGCTTCAACTGCAGTTCCAGTTCTTCTAAGATGGCCTGCTGCTGCCGTACATTGAAGGTACCCACACCAAGGCTCTTGGTGTTACCGTACTTCTGGTAATGATCGAACACGGCTTTGATAACTGCTTTGGCCTCTGCCCGGTTGGTGGCACTTTTTCCCCGGTCATAAACAGTTTCCGGGAGGTGGATCAGTTTCAGTCCCAGTTCTTCAGAGTCCTTGCTGGGTGAAGGGTAGATTAAGAGATGATTATCATAAAATTCCTGATTACTCACCGCGATGAGAGATTCATGTCGGCTACGGTAGTGCCAGCGCAGCATCTTTGAGGGAAAACTTCTTTTGCAGAGGTGGAGGATGCTTTCCATATCTGCCAGCACAGCCAGATCATAATCATCACTTTCCACATCAATCAAAATATCGAAAAAACTGGTGGGAGGTAACTGCCGGGTGTCTCCCATTATAACCGCGCATCTGGCCCTTAATAGTGCCCCTAGGGCATCTTCCGGTTTCACCTGACTGGCTTCATCGAAAATAACGTAATCAAAACGCAGGTTCTTCACACTGTAAGGGTCCAGGTACTGGGCTATGGAAAGGGGACTCATCATGAAACAGGGTTTTATGGTTTGTATTATCCCTCCACAGATGGATAACAATTTCCTAATGGGCATATGTCCTCTTTTACGGGAAAACTCACTTTTAAGCACTCCTAGCTCTGAACGAGGTGAAGCAGTGCCTGAAAGTGAAGGCCGGTTCTGGTGTAACTCCTGGGCTATACGGAAACGGTTGAGATTTATGATCTTACGGTCCAGTTCCCTAAATTCATTTATCTTCTTCTCATGAACGTCACCCACGAAACGGGAGAGTGATGGTTCCTCCAGGAACAGATTTCGCAGTAGTGAGTCTGCAAAGTTCCCCTCCAGGCAGGGTATGATGTCGGTTGCTTCAATTTCATCTTTATCTGCCAGTTCCACCAGGTTCTTTCCAACGGTTTCCAAGCATTCGCCTCGGGAGGAGCTGAAACGGGACCAGTTCTGTAAACCAGAAAGTCCCACTTTTAATAGGGAAATCTGGGATGATAAGTAATCAAGGGGACTTTTGGTCAGGGAATCTCCTAATACCGAGTCCGGGTCAAAGTGCAGGTAACTATCCAGCTGGTTTATGTACTCCAGTATCTGGTCATAATCCTGGTGCATTTCATGGGTGATCTGTTTAATTTCATACTGCTGCGCTGAATCCAGTATTATGAGGATTTTCTCGGTGATCCTGCCTTCTTCCAGGGCTTGTCTGAATTTGAGTATCCATTCTGATATGGCCTTCAGGTTTTCAGCTTCACTTTCCTCCCTTTTCCAGTGGGATCCAAACAGGGATCTGGCCAGTTCATCCTGTGCCCTGATCTTTAACTGTAGTTTCTGGCATTTTATGAGTTCTTCAAGATCCTGGAGGATTATTTCATCATTTTCCGGAGTTTTACCAAGGTAAAGTTTACCAATCCTTTTTTTAGCCTTCTTAAAATCTCCACTAAGGAATTTCAGTAGTTTCGGTTTTTGTTCCTGGAAATTTATTAGTAAGGATGAAATATCCTCATCCAGAACTCCTTCTTTGAACCTTTTCAGGCCCTTGGTTTTGGCTTTGTATTCTTCCAGGCTTTTAATGAGATTGTAAACCTGTAATTTATCATAATCCCATTTGGTGTTAAGGATGAGTTCCCTCTCCAGGGAGGGGAATGAAGAGATTATTTCCACTGCAGCTATAAGGTGTTCTGTATCTTCTAGTGTCACCGGTATCTTAACACCCGATATTTTGGAAAGGTTTTCTGCCTTTAAATTCAGTTCATGGAGTGTTTTTACGGTTTCATCCAGCAGGTTTTCAATTTCCTCTTCTTCAGCTGGTAGTATGGGATCGGGATGAGTGTATTTCCATGGATTGTAGGATACTGGTTTCACCAGTTTGTACAACTCTCCCAGTTCCTTGAACTTATTTATAGTTCGCTGCCATTCCCGTAAGGTGCAGGTTTTGCTATTTTCCACCAAAAAACGTGGCATTTTAGTGCCTATTTTCTCGAAATGGTGCAATGATCTCTCTTTAACACCAAAAAGCTGGTAAGGTGTCCAGTTGATTTTTGCATAGGGAGAATGTAGCAGGGTGACGTATTCATTCAGGTCTGATTTGAGCTCTTCAATGGTGCTTAGATCATCATCCATTGAAAGATCAATTGGTTTGGGATTCCTAAGGACACTTTCCAGTTTTTCCAGAACATCCTTCTTCTGCGATTTTTTACTGTGCAGTTCCAGACAGAATTCACCCAGTCCAACACTGTCCAGACGGCCTTTAACCACTTCCAGGGCGGCCATTTTCTCACTTACAAATAGGACAGTGTTACCACGTGCCAGGAGTTCGGCTATCAGGTTTACAATAGTCTGGGACTTACCAGTTCCCGGGGGACCCTCCACCACCAGGTCTCGCCCATGCTTCACATCTTCAATCACCGCGATCTGTGATGAATCGGCATCCATAACATGGTAAACATCTTCAGAGGATAGTTTCACGTCCACCTCATCTTCCTGGAATCCCTGACTCAGTTCTTCTTCTGCTGGGTCGAATATTGCCTTTATAAGGGGGTTTTCTTCCAGGGGCATGTCTTCAGGCCAGCTTTCCGGGTCCAGGTCCTTGTACATCACGAATTTGGTGAAACTGAAAAACCCAAGGTAGGCCTTATCTTTAACTTCCCAACCTTTCTCATGGGCAATAGATTCTCTTACCTGGTCTAAATATTCATCAACACCTTCCTGGGTTCGGGGCATTTCAAAATCAGGTATTTCAACCCCGTAATCCAGTAGTTTGGCCTGGAGGGAGATGTTAGGGATTATGTCTTCACCAGTCCAGCGGAGCTTAAAAGAACCCTTCACTCGTCTACGTTCCAGTTCCACTGGTATCAGAATTAGGGGTGCTTCACGGTCTCCTGGTGTTCCGTTACTTTCCTGCCATTTCAAGAATCCCATGGCCAGGTAGAGAATATTGTAACCCTGCTCTTCCATCATTGACCTGGCACGTTGATTTATATAGAACAATCTGCGTTGAAGTTCTGATGGTGTTAAATCTGTGGATAAAAAGATTTCTTTATTCTTTTCCAGGGTTTCCTGGTCCAGAGATGGTGCTTCCCATAGTAAGGATTCTTCGGGTGCAAGTGCTTCATTATCCATTTCAGTATCTGGAAAATCAGGGGACTTTACCTCAACTTCATCTGGTGCCCTAGTATCATCTGCAATATCATTTGAAGTGGATAATTTGTCTTCAAAATTAGTTTCCTGGTACTGGGGTTTATTAACAAACTGGGGTTCCTTAACCAGTTCATCAGCAGAAAAATCTCCATGATCTACCTTATTAATTTTGGTATCTGCACTGCTAAGTGATGTTCCGGTTGTGGTTTTGCTTCCCACATTTGAAGGGGAGTTTTGATCCACATCCGAGTTTTGCTTTCCATTAATTTCAAAATGAGTGTTATCTTTATGATCTGGATTTTTATCCCTGTAACTTGCATCTTTAACACTGCTTGAATCTTTAGCAGTGTCAAAGTCTGCCCGGGGAATAAACTGTAAAAGTTTCCTTTTGCTTTTTTTAAGGACCAGTCGGTCGTAAATCTCAGCCAGTTCTCCTTCAGTAACCTCCACGGTCATGCTACGGGGTCGGAAGTTTAAAAGCTGGTTACGCATGGTAAGGTCCAGCAAGCTCTGCCTTAGAACATCGATCTGTCTGTATATGTCCACCTTGGAAAGTTCGGACATTTCATTATACCTCTCATTACTTGGATTGGCCCTGAAACTAACAATGATTATTAATATACTGTGTAATGGTTTATTTAAACTCTATATTAAAACTATCTTACCATTTTATGAACAGTGGGGTTATTCCCTTTGTATGGCATCCTTGAAGAAGCTGGGCACCAGTTCCCGGTAAAGTTTGTTCCGTAGTAACATGCGGAAGTTCCCATCTAAGATGTAGGTCTCACAGTAATCATCTTCGGCACGCATTCCACGACCATAGGCTTGGAGGAGTGTCATAATTGTTTTATACGCATACCAGGAAGGGTCCTGCTGTTTACGCTGGTTGATCTGGGGATCTCCTAAGTATGGGAATGGTATTTTGTAGATAACCTGGAACTGGCACTTTTCATAGGGCAGATCCACCCCTTCACTCATGGAAGGACTCACCAGCACCCTGGGGTCCTTACTGTGTTCGAACCGGTTCAAAACGTGCTCCCTGTTTTTAGAGTTATGGCCCATTAAACGGGGATTTTTCAGGTGTTTGATGATATACTCCTGGCACTTGTAGTTATGGGTGTGTATCAACCCTCTTTCATATTTATGGTGTTCAATGATCTTCTCCAGTACCGGGATGGTCTTGGGGGCGGTACGTTTAATCAGGCGATGGGACATGTTACCCACCAGTTTCAGGTGAACTGGACGGGAGGATGGGGGGAAAATACTCTTAATTTCCAGGTGATAAGTTTCTTCAGGTTCAATACCCAGCCACTGGCAGAACAGTTCCTGATCTAGGATGGTGGCACTCATAAATAGCCTTATGTCTGCATGGTTAAGTAGGCGGTCGTTGGCGTAGGTGTTAACCCGGAGTGGTTTGAAGGAAACTCCTCCTGGGCTGGTGTCCACCACCCAGTTATCTGGATTATCCTCCAGGTTCCTTGAAAGCTCGCTCAGGTTCATCTTCATCCGGTTAACCCGGTCGGCCTGGTTTTTGGGGATCTGTTTCAGGTTGATGTCCTGATAATCCTCGTAGAGTGATTCCACAAAGAGTATCCATTCCTGGGGCTCATTGTGCTGCAGCATACTTTGAGGTATGGTTTTTTTAATTTCACGCTCCAGCCGGCGGTTGTATAGGTTAACCTCCAGGCGTTGCATGAGCTTGTTCTCCAGGTTATGGGCCTCATCCAGGACCATCAGGTCCCTTTTCCCGAAGTGTTTCACGTAGTTAAGTTCCAGGAGTGCGTAGTCATAGTTCATCAGGGTTATGGAGCTTTCTGCTGCATGGGCTTTTTGATCCCAGTAGCGGCACCGGTTGTTGGAACGGAAATACATGGGACTTCCGAAGGCATCCTGAAAAGCGTGCACCTCCCCACCAAAGGGGGACTTGCTGATACCATAATCACATGCGAATTTCTGGGTGCTGGGAATGGTCTGGCAGGTTCCCTGGTCACAGGAAAACTCCAGGTTCTCATTCTGGCACAGGAAGTTTCCACGGCCCTTCACCATGGGGTAACCAAACTCTGCTGCGTACTGGGACTGGAGCTGCTTGGTCATGGTGAGTATGTAAGCCGGATGGTAAAGTCGGGCCAGGGTGGTGGCCACCACTGACTTACCGGTTCCAGTACCGGCTTCCAGGATTATGTTAGAGTAGCCCTCATCTATGGCATCCCTGATTTCAGATATTATTTCCAGCTGCCCTTCCCTGGGTGAGGCAAAGGGGAACTTTTCAATTATGTCCTCGTCAATGTGGGGATAAGCCTTTTTAATGGCGTTGATTCTTGATGATGATATTTTGGGAGTTTTAGCCTGGATGGTGTTTTCAACACTTCCAGAGTTACATATGCAGCGGTCTTTTATCATTCCGCACTTTTCACAGAAAAAGCCGTTATCCATGACCAATTATATTTTGGGTAGTGGTATAAATAGGTAAAGTTTCCCAGCGTGTGAGTAGTATTCATCAAAATTGGTTTCTCTTATGAACTTTAAATGTGGTTATTTAGATTTAGTCTGGATAATACCTTTAAAAAGCTTTGATCTAAATGTGATGGGGATAATAGCTTTTTTTGGGAGTAGTTATAAACTCAATTTAAATAATAATTTTTAAAATACTTTTATTATTAACATCGGGTTAAATTGAATAAATTTAGAGGACATTTGAATTTTTACTTAAGAGGTCTGGCCAATCAAGATAATTTACATTAGTCCAAAAGAATCTGGATACCAAAAAGAATCTAGATAAATACCATTATCATGATATAAAATAGAAGACTAATTATTCTAAAGTTACTTTAATTCGGTGTTTAATCATGAATATAAATAAAGGCAAACTCATTGGTATTGGAGTAGGTCCCGGGGACCCGGAACTCCTCACAGTTAAGGCAGTAAAGACTTTGGAAAGCGTTCAAGTAATCTGCTCCCCTAAATCATCCCGGGAAAAACCTAGTGTGGCACTTTCCATAGTTCAGGGAATTCTGGATGGTCGTGGTGATGAATACGAAACTATTGAACCATTATTCCCCATGATTGAGGATAAAAAAGCCCTTAAAAGTTACTGGAACGGTGCTGCACAGTTAATTACTCAAAAATTAGATGAAGGTCTGGATGTTTCATTCATCACCCTGGGAGACCCTTCAATCTACAGTACATTCTCCTATGTTGCCCAGATAATTGGAAACCAGGGCTACTCTGTGGAGATGATACCTGGAATAACCTCATTTACAGGTTGTGCTGCCAGTGCAGGTATTACACTGGGTGAAAAGGATGAAATAATCCTGGTGGTACCCAAGGTTGATGAACGGCTGGAAGAGCTATTAAAACACGCCGATACTGCAGTGGTTATGAAAACATCACGCCACTCCCTGATGCTGGAAGACCTGGTTGATAATGATCCAAGGGATAAAACAGTCACCTCGGTCCAAAACTGTGGAATGGATGATGAAGAAGTATTTGAAGGTTTTGCGAAGAAGGGAAAGTACCTCTCCACAACCATAGTTAAATTCAATAACAAGGGGGATGATGAATAATGCTGGACTTATACGCACTGAAAATGGAAAGAGGTCTCCATTACGAGGGTATTGTAACCACCCGTAACGCAGACGGGACACCAAACGCTGCCCCCATGGGAATAATCTGCAAAGGCCCGGAACAGGTAGTACTCCGGCTCCATGAAGGGTCACATACCATTTCCAATGTAAAACGGGACAAAAAGTTCTATGTTAATTTATCCAGGGATCCACTCCTTTTCACCTATTCGCTCATAGGCGGTCCTTCAGACCTGGAATTTGCAGAAGAAGACCATGGATTTTCCATTAAAAATGCGGATGTATCCTTCTTTGGTGAAGTACGCCATGAGAAGGAAATAGTAAAGGAAAATGATGTCATGGGTGAAAATATCACCATCATGTTCCACTCCCAGGTTAGCGACATAAAACAGGAAAAGAAAGAATCCGAGCCATTGAGCCGGGCTATATGTGGGGTACTTGAAGCTCTGGTGAATCTGAGTAGGGTTAAGCGGGTCCCTCAAGAGAAAAAGATGGAATATGCAGAAAGATTGAAAGAAATATCAAGGGTAGTAAACCATGTGGGCGGGCCACGCCATATACAGGCAATGGAACTCATAGAAAAAGAATTTGAAATCAGAATCAAAGGATAAATTCACATATTTATTGAATGCGGCCATTTTTTTAATGAATAAGTTCACAAAGTTAATGGATAACCATATAAGGTGAAATATTGCTCAAACCACAGTATCATATTTTAAAAGATTTCCAGTTAGAATCCGGAGAAACACTCCCGGAACTGAAACTGGAATACGCCACACAGGGAAATAAAAAGCTGGATAACGAGGGGAACATAAACAATGCCTTCATCTATCTCCATGGCTGGAGTGGGGATTACACATCAGTAGAAAATCTCAAGAGTGTAATTGGCCCGGGAAAGGCCATTGACACCAACCATTTCTACGTGATAAGCCCCACTGCACTGGGAGCACCAGGATCATCTGCCCCATCCACATCCGGCCTGAAAACAGAATTCCCTCACTACACCCTGAAAGACATGGTAAGGGCCCATTACGAGCTCATAACCACAAAACTGGGAATAAAACATTTGAATGGGATTATGGGCACATCCATGGGTGGTTTCCAGGCTCTTAACTGGGCAATTGAATACCCTGATTTTATTGATTTTCTGATACTCAATGGAACCAGCCACCGAGTTTCAAACCGGATGTACGGAATGTACCACCTTATGAATCAGATGATCACCGAGGACCATGGTTATATGAATGGAAATTACACTGATAACCCCCTCCGTGTCATGGAAAAATCATCTGCCCTCAGTTTCCTATGGAGCCTCTCCCCTGAAAATTACGAGACATGTTTCCAATCCCGGAGTGAATTTTTAGAGGGAATGGGTGACCTGGAGAAAGATGCCCATGAATGGGATGCTAATGATGTTATCTGGAGAAATGAGGCTCTTTTAAGTCACGATCTGGGGAATGAAATATCTAAAATCGACATCCCGGCACTGGTGGTGGCCATAAATCAGGATCAGATCGTTGACTTCAATTATTGTGTCATGCCTATGTATGAAGGACTGAAAAATTCACAACTTTTCAACTATGATTCCATATGGGGACATTACGGTTGTGTTAGGGATGTTCAAAAAGCAGAAGGTGCCATTAAAAACTTCGTGAAAACGATTTATGAGAAGGAATGTTAAAGAGGATTTCCTATTTTTTTGGGAAATAGTTTCGAAATTATTGATGATAATTTTAAAATAAATTTTCATCATTTCAAAATTTTAACATTTATTCCGGTTATGTTTGAACAGTGCATCTTGTTTTTTTAAACCAATTTTTTCACACTTCCAGTCATTCTTTTGATTTTAAAGGCTTAATAACGAACTGGCAGAAATCATCTCCCTGAGCGTAGCATTTGGTTTCCTCAGCTTCCACTTCCTGACCATAATAATTGGAGAATACTCCTTCCAGTAGTCCGGAATCAAATGCACAGGCTGGTCTTCCCAGTTGTGGAAGATCTTCACATTCAAAGCAGTCATAGGCCTGTATTATAATCGGGTTCATGCTTTTTATCTGGATATTTCCCAGTTTATTGGTTTCCCAGAACAGTGCGATATTTCGGGCAAGTTCATTGACATCCTGACCCTTTAACTTTTTATAAAATGTCTTACCCACTTTAACGCCTGCATTATGGAGTATGGGGTCTATATTAATTCCTTCATCTAATAATGCGACTCGAATAGCTCTGAACATGAAACGGAAGAAATTAAATGGATCTTCAGATTGGACCACGTATTCTTCCAGGAGATCATTCACATCGTTTTCTATTTCCCGGGTTGATGATAAATCACCCAGGAATTTGGAATTTATGTAATAAATTTTCCGGCGACGGTCATCCGGGTCTATTACCCAGTCTATTATTCCGGCATCCTCCAGGTCCTGCAGGTGTGCGGAGATGGTGGATTTTGACCGTTTGGTTGAGGAAACGATCTGGGATCCACTCATACCTCCTTCTTTGAGAATGGAGAGAATCTGTGCTTTTATTGGGCTTTGAACCACATTCACTCCAGTTTTAGTGGAAAATATTTTAATCCGGCTTTCAGTATTTGTGTTGGCCATTTTTAACCTTCCATGAGACTTTTTTTAATTAATGATTTTAATTTATGAGACCATTTTTTTAAAATATGTTCAATTTTTTAATTCATCCGAGTTTACTTGGTAGTTGATTTCAAATGATATGAAAATCCAGGTTTACGTATTTTTTAAGACAAAACCTGGGGAATTTTGTTCCTTTTACTTGTGTTCTATCCACTTAAATCTACTCACTTAATATATAAATAGTTCGGGTATATAAGTACGTTCGTTTTGATGCGAACAGTAAACTATATATAGAATCGTTCGTAAACTAGCATACGTTCGGGGACACACGAACTTATATATGGGTCCTGGAACATACAATCTCATGTAATATGATAAATGGTGAGTGAAAGTATGAAAGCAGAGTCAGAAAAAATTGGTGAAGGCGTATACTGGGTAGGAGTTTTAGACTGGGACATAAGAAAGTACCATGGATACACTCTAAACGGAACTACCTACAACGCTTATCTTGTATTCGGGGACGATAAAGTGGCTTTAATTGACAACGCATACCCTGGCAACTATCAGGAACTCATGGCCCGGGTGGAAGATGCATTTGAAAAAGAAGGCAAAGAAGCTAACCTTGACGTGATAGTTCAGAACCACGTTGAAAAAGACCACAGTGGAGTTTTACCAGAATTACACCGCAGATTCCCAGAAGCACCAATTTACTGCACAGAAATCGCAGTTAAAGGTTTACTGAAACATTTCCCTGCACTGGAAGGTGCCAACTTCATTGAAGTGGGAACCGGAGATGCACTGGAACTGGGCGGAAAAACACTGGCATTTTTAGACGCATTCTTATTGCACTGGCCAGACAGCATGTTCACCTTCCTGGTAGAACAAGGAATATTATTCCCCAACGATGCATTTGGACAGCACATATGCTACCCCCAGAGGTTTGACCATGAAATACCAGAACACGTACTGATGGATGGCACCCAGAAGTTCTACGCCAACCTCATCACCCCATTATCCAAGCTGGTACTGAAGAAATTCCAGGAAGTCACTGATCTGGGACTCCTGGAGCAGATCAAGATGATTGCACCAGCACACGGACAGATCTGGACCGACCCCATGAAGGTCATCGGAGCCTACAGTACCTGGGCAACTGGTGAATGCCCGGACAAAATTACCATCATCTACGACACTATGCACCAGTCCACCCAGAAAATGGCCCACGCAGTTGCCGAAGGTGCCATGAGCGAAGGAGTGGATGTTAAAATGTACTTCCTCCACGAGGATGAAAGAAGTGAAATCGTGAAGGACATCCTGGAAAGTAAAGCCATAGCTCTAGGGGCCCCTACCATCTATGATGAACCATACCCCAGCGTGGGTGACCTGATATACTACCTGCGAGGATTGAAATTCAACCGTACCGGAAGGGAACGCCTGGCACTAACCTTTGGATCCATGGGAGGAAAAGGAGGAGCTCCAGAAACCCTGGCCCGTGATCTTAAAGAGTGCGGATTCAACGTACTCAACGAATACGAAGTATACTACGTACCAGATGCAGATGAACTGGAAAAATGCTTCGAAGCAGGTAAAAAACTGGCTCAGGAGATAAAAAAATCATAATAGCCACACGTTAGTCACATTAACCAATTTTCTGGGATATTTCAGTAGATTTTAATCCGATAGAATAATTGGTCTTGAAAAATAAAATTTAACTGGAATAAACATTGGAGGATGAGAAAAATGGATCTTATAAACGAACATAAAATAGGAATTTGTAAGGGAACTGACCTGGAAAAACTGGTAGCTGCCAATTTCAGTGGGGAAACTCAGGAAGTGGGAATGTACCTGGCCATGGCCAGACTGGCACAAAGAGATGGACTACCAGAAGTGGCAGAAGTACTGAAAACCATAGCCTGGGAAGAAGCTGAGCACGCAGCACATTTTGCTGAAATGAACGAAGTAATCAAACCCACACTCAAGGAAAACCTGGAAATGATGCTGGAAGGGGAAACCATGGCCAACAACGAGAAAAAAGCAGCAGCTAAAAAGGCCAAAGAATGTGACATAGACCCTGCCCATGATTTCTTCGATGAAAGCTCCCGGGATGAAGCCCGTCACGCCCGAATGTTAAAAGGAATTCTGGAGAGGTACTTTTAAATCCTCTTTTTAACTCCTTTTTTTATTATATGATGGAATTAACTGTTAAATTTCATAATCCCTGTTAAATATTTCAATCAATACCAAATTTCAATCAATATACCCAATTAATGTCCCTAATGGAGGAACAGCGTGAACTACCAGTGTGAAATATGCCACTATATCTACGAGCCAGAAAATGGAGATTCTGAAGGTGGAATTGAACCTGGAACCAGTTTCAAGGACATACCCAGTGATTGGCTTTGCCCCCGGTGTGGTATAGATAAATCCAGTTTCAAACCAATGGCAAAGGAAATCCAGGCCCAGAGGGGTAAGGATCCACTTCTGGTAATGGTGCTGGGACTTACTCAGGGACTGTGGACCATTGCTGGAACAGGATCATACTCGGTCACCCGTCAGATTGGTCGCACATTCCTGGAAGAACTAAAATCAAAGGGATTAGATTTTGATGACAGTAAAACTTCCCTTGAATCAGTTCGTAGTTACTTCGTGGAAACCCATCACATGGCAGGGAATATAGAATACTCTATTGGTGAGGATGAAGTGGACCTTAAGGTGAAAAACTGCCGCTTTTTCCCGGTATGCAGCCATCTGGAAAGCCAGGGAGTTCTCATAACCACTTGCCCCTACACCAACACTGCAGCCATGGCCATGGAAGAAGCCACTGGTTACCGGTTCAGAATAAGTAAAGAACCACAAGGATTTGGACATCAAATAACTTTAAAAAAAGTATCTAAGGTTAAATAGTTCCTAAATTCTTTTAACCTTTAATCAATCCTTTAAATATTTATTAATTTTTACCGCCTTCAAGGGGGATGGAGTCGCCCATCCTCCTTCTCTTTTTAACATAGAATCTTCATGTTTTGTCCATGATTAATTGATTTAGGATTATCTTGATTTAGAAGGAGTTTAACAAGGATTAAATTATTAGAATTAAATTTACTTAGTTTACCCAGAATTAAGCTTACTAAAATTTGATAGAAATAACTTAATTCAGTTCTGTTAATTAACTGTGTGATCGCCTTTAATTAAAAAAAGAATCCGTAAAATTTCTATTTTTATTATTAAGATTTATTCAAATTTCAAAAATAAAAAAATATTCAAAATAAATTTTTAAAAATAAAGATGGAGGTTTTAAAACCTCATCCACAGTTATTATTCCTGGTGGTGTGGAATTGTTTCAATTTTTCACAGGCATCCTCTGCAGCCAGTATAATGGGGTCAATTACCATTGAAACCGGGGGAGCATAGGAAAATTCTGTGGTGGCCAGTTCCTGGCAGGTAACACCTTTGGAAATGGCTAAGGCCATGGTGTCAACACGTTCTGCTACTCTTTCTTTGGCAATTAGTTGGCAGCCAATTATTCTTCCTTTAAGATCACAAATCATCAGAACATCTATACGTTTTGCCCCGGGATAGTAACGTGCTTTGGTTAAAGCCCTGCTTTTCCCACATATAACTTCTAATCCGTTCTGGGTGGCAAAAGACTCTGTAAGTCCCACTGAACCGAATTCAAGTTCTCCAATTTTGGATACCATGGCATTTAAAACTGGTTTGAATTCAGATTCTACTCCTGCAATGTTCTTGGCTGCAATTTTGGCCTGCCTCACCGCGGTAGAACCCAGGGGTGACTGGGTGGGTTGGCCGGTGATGGCATCCACCACTTCCACACAGTCTCCCACCGCGTAGATGTTGGGGACTGAGGTTTGCATTTTTTGGTTAACCTTCACTGCCCATCTTCCGAGCTCACAATCTGCCATTTTAGCCAGTTTGGTTTCAGGGCGAACTCCAGTGGCCATGATGATCATATCCGCGTCTAAAACATCATCTTCAAAAATAACTCCTTCCACGCGGTCCTGGCCTGCAACTTTCTCCATTCCCTTGCCCAGGATAACCTTTATACCCTCACTTTCCAAGTACTTCTGTACAATGGTGGCCATACTGGGATCCAGAGATCTGGGAACGATTTGTGGTAGCATCTCATTTACAGTAACATCCAGACCCATCTTTTTAAGGCCAAAGGCTATTTCCAGACCGATAAGTCCTGCTCCAACCACCACCACTTTGCTGCTGTGTTGAGCCCATTCTTTAATGGTTTCCCCATCTCCAATGGTCCTGATTTTGAATACTCCTTCTAAGTCTGCTCCTTCAATAGGTGGAGTTATCGGTGCTCCTCCGGTTGCAATGACCAGAGAATCATATGGCAAGTCGTATGATTCATCCTGAAGAGAATTAGAATCAGATTCTAGTAAATTATATCGTATTATATTCAGAGCTGTGGAAACTTCCACTACCTCTGCACGGGTTATAACTTTAATATCCCTTTCCAGGTAATCTTCAGGTTGGTGCATGATGATATCCTGGAACTGGTCTACCTGACCCGAGAGAACGTAGGGAATAGCACAGGGAGAGTAGGCTATGTTTTCATCCCGGGTAATAACGGTTATTTTAGCTTTTTTATCGTATTTTCTTATGTTGGAGGCAGTGGACAGTCCACCCGCTCCTCCTCCAATGATGACAATTTTCATTAAGATGTTCACCTTTTTTAGATCACTATCAAACTTACAATAATAAATTTATAATTTATCCCTGAATAATGTTTGTTAGAGGATAAATGTTTTTAGATCAGGTATCACCTTTGAAATATTTTATTACATTCTGAGTAAAAAGTTCCATCCTGAGTAATAATAGAAATTATCACTAAGGGGGGTCTATGGCAAAAAGAAAGAGTAAAATAAAATTAGGGGTGACTTGCCAGTGCAAGGAACCAGCAGTACCCCGTTCTTCTTCAGGTCTTAGGAAAGTCCAGTGTAAAAAATGTGGAATAATTTTCAGCACAAACCGGGATGAAAATAGTGATGAAGAAGACGTTTGTTTCAAGTGCAGGAGAAGAAGTAAATCAATATAGCAATTGAGAAAAAAGTTAATTTGTATCAACGGGGAATGTTAAGATCATAATGCATTTTTTTTAGTTTTATACTTTCATACTGGCTATCTTTGTTCTAATTTTAATATTTCCAGAAGACCAAAAAGAATAGTTTAAATAGGAAAATAAAGATGTTTAATGATTAAAACATCTGCATTATTCCTGGAACTGTTCCGTAAACTATTAACAGTGCTACAATTCCGATCATCAACCATGAAACACAGGAAACTATTTTTCCAGTGATATCTTCGGGTATTTTGTATCGGAGCAGTTCCTCAAATATAATCCCTCCGTCCAGGGGCTTCATTGGGAGGAGGTTAAACAACCCTACCATAATGTTCAGGGCGTATATCCAGTAACACAGATCAGCAAGGTTGTATAAGAACCAGGGGATCACATCTCCGTAGGTCTGGGCAACAGATGGTTTAACCACCAGGTTGGTGTCTCCTCGAATTCCAATATAGGTTGTCGATGCATTGTTGGGATTGCCCTTTGAAGTAACAGTGTAGGTGCCTTGATTAGTTGTTAAAGTTATTTTATCTCCCGGGCTGGTATTATTTAGGAATTTATTGGCTGCAGTTCGGTTACCAACAGAATATCCATTAATACTTTGAATAACCATTCCATCTTGAAGTATGCCTTCTGAAGGGCCTCCAGGAGTCACACTGGTAATTTTAAGCCCATCTGACTGGAATGCATATGGGATAAATGACATGGTCAGGATGATTAACACCACCCAGGCAATTGCTGCCAGTCCCAGGTTGAACATGGATCCTGCAGCATATATGCGCAGTTTAACAGATCTTTTGGCCTTTTCAACATCTTCTTCATCCAGTTCCACAAATGCCCCGGGCAGTATTGCCACTAAGATCACACCAATGGATTTAACTCCCACTCCCTGTGCCCTGGCCAGAATTCCATGTCCAAACTCGTGAACCACCATCAATAGAGCAAGGGCGACTATTCCTGAGAAGATAGGAATATATATAGGGGATCCAGGAATGTCAACTCCAGGTAAAAGAAGTGCTGCCTGGGGGGCCTTTAACATGTATTGTAAGGATAATATTAACAAGTAAACCATTATTCCCATGCAGATGACTGATGCAGGGATGCCTATGTTCATAGTCCAGCGCCAAAATCTGGGGCTGGCTTGGGCTATGGAATCAATTAACCCTTTCAATTTCTGGGTTCTTCTCATAAGAATGGGTCCATAAACGTCCACTTTTAGCTTATTTCGGAATAAAATGGCCACGATATAGACACTGACAAAGAAAATGACGTAGTACCATAAAACGTTCAAACAAGATCACCTTTGTATTGAATAAGTAACTTCAATGCTTTAAGCTTTTAGAGAATGATAAGGGAGAATCTGGCATTGGTCCCCTTCTTCAATCCCTTCCAGGTTTTCTGGGATTATAATGTACGAATCAGATTCCACCATTGATCTAATGATCCCTGATCCCTTTATCTTCAGAGGACGGACCATCTCACCTTCCATCCGGGCCCTTATGTAATCAGTTCTACCCAGAGTGGAAGCTATCTTCCTCGCTGCCTTTTTATGGACTAACAGTGGGTTCCGTTTAAACCCCTGCATTTTGAGTAATGCATCCCTGGCGAAAACATCGAACTGTACCATAGCGGCCACTGGAAAACCAGATAACATAAAAACAGGCTTTCCTTGAACCTGTGCGAAACCAAAGGGTTTACCTGGTCTTAAAGACACGCCATGAACATGAACTTCACCTAATTTTTGGGCTACATCCACCACCACATCTCCTTTACTGATAGCAGTGCCTCCTGTGGTTATGAGGGCGTCGTACTCCTCTAATAATTCATTAAAGAGTTCTTCCACCAGTTGGGCATCATCAATGGAGTGGAACATTTCAGGAACTGCCAGACAGCTTTCTACCATAGATTTAATGGTGAAATGATTGGAATTAATTACTTCTGCACCTTCAAGTTCTTTTTTAGGCATCACCAGTTCGCTTCCAGTTATAAGAACAGCTATTCTGGGTTTTTTATAAACTGAAACATGGTCAAAACCTGCCGAGGCAATGATGGCCAGTTCTGCAGGTCCCAGGAGTTTACCCTTTTGTAAAACAGTATCTCCTTTATTAAAGTCCTCTCCTGCAGGGGATACATTCTCACCTGGTGTCATGGATGTTTCCACGTGGATAATGTCTCCCTCTTCATGGGTGTACTCTTCCATGACTACTGCATTTGCACCTGAAGGTATTGGGGCCCCGGTGGATATTTTAATTGCTTCACCAGACTTCAGTTTCAGATATGACTTTTGCCCAGCCCCTATTTGATCCACCACTTTCAGCTGGAATGGATTGGTTTCAGAGTGGCCAAAACTATCTTCAGCAAGCAGGGCATAGCCATCCATGGCTGAACGATCAAAAGGTGGTGAATTTAAAGTACTGATTACTTCCTGAGCATTCACTCTTTGATAAGCTTCTTCTAATGAAATTTCTTCTACTTCCGTGGATTCTGTGAAAGTATTGATGATTTTCTGGGCATCATCCATGGGCATGAGTTTGGATAAAAACATTTTCATCATCTTTTGTGATAAGTTTGGATAGAATGACGGCTGGTGATATAATCTAAACGTTTGAATTGTATCTTTAACTTCAAACTGTTATTATATCTTTAATACTTTCAAACATTATCGTATCTATAATGCTCTAATTTGTTATTATATCTTTACACTTTGGGGCTGTTTAGAATTTTAAGCCTGTTTAAACATCTTAAAGGTTTTAAGTCTGTTATGTTTGTCTTTTAATTATTATGGGGGACTTCGGAAGACCCTAACTTTTTTGATATTTCCTGAATCTGAAATTTTTACTTATATTTGAACATATAAAATGTAGTTAAAGGTTGTTATATCTCCCTATTTATAATAATGTTAGATGGAAATTAGATGATAGATAAACATATTTAATTTAAAAAGAGTATAATCTAAATTCAAGACCTTAATTCTATTATGAACTAATTTAAAAGGTTAATAAGGATTTAAATGGAAACTATAATAATTTTAACGGCAATTTTTGCATTTATATCCACCAACTTGGATGACATGTTTATTCTTGCAGCTTTCTTTGCTAATCCACATTTTAGGACGAAAGACGTGGTTTTGGGCCAGTATTTAGGATTTATCATTCTATTAACAGTTAGTTCTCTGGCCTATTTTGTCCAGTTTATTATTCCACCCCAATGGATTAGTTTACTTGGAATTATCCCCATTATAATTGGAATCAGGAGTTTAATTTACCTTAAAAACCCAGAAACAGATGATTCAGCAAAAACTCCGGATTTCAAAAAATACAAATTTGGTCAAAATATCTTACCAGTGGCTCTAGTTACCATGGCCAATGGCGGTGATAATTTAGGGGTTTACATGCCTCTTTTTGCCAGTATGGGACTGACTTCCTTGTTTTTAACTGCAATCATCTTCCTGATCATGGTTGGAGTATGGTGCTTTTTAGGATTTAAACTGGTAAACAATTCCATTTTAGGGGATAAAATTAAAAATTATGGCCATTATATCCTTCCATTTGTTATGATAACCATTGGAGTGGTGATTCTTTTAAGGGGATGGTTATAAATTACTGGGCTGTGTTTAACTGTTCACATTAAGCAAGTCAAACTATGATCTTTGGTTAAATAAATAAAGAAGATAAAATCAAGTAATAAAGAGGAGTTATATTTAGAGAATTTTTAATTGAATCCCGTGATGGAGATGTGGACTTGAACTCGGACAATGTAATGATTAAAATAGACTCTTTAAACAAGTCTTTCGGACGCATCAGGGCACTGGAAAATTTGAATCTGGAAATAGAAAAAGGTGAATTGTTGGGAATAATCGGACCCAATGGTGCTGGGAAAACCACAGCTATTCGGATCATTTGCTGTATACTCCAACCCGACTCGGGGAACGTAACTGTGGGGGGATACAGTATCTATCGGGACCAGATCAAAATCAAATCCATGATCGGTTACCTGCCGGAGGAACCCAACCTTTACGAGCGTTTCAAAGCACGGGACCTTTTAAAGTACTTCGGAGAACTGTATGGTGTCCCTAAAAATGAGATTAATGGCAGAATAGATGAGCTCCTGGAGCTTGTGGGGATGAGCCATCGTGCCGATGATCAGATCAACACGTTTTCCAAGGGTCTGCGCCAGAGAATTGGAATTGCCAGGGCGTTGATCCATGATCCTGAAGTTATAATATTTGATGAACCCACTATGGGTCTGGACCCAGCCACTTCACGGGCCATTCGTAACTTCATCAAGGAACTTAAAGGGGATAAGACGGTTATTCTATGCACTCATTACATGGATGAGGCAGATTTACTGTGTGACCGGGTGGCAATCTTAAATCAGGGAAAGATTCGTAACATGGGAACTCCTGAATCTTTGAAGGAAAAAATACACGGGGATATAATCCTGCAGGTCCGGGTTTATGAACCTCAAAAAATTCAAAAAGACCAGATATTGGCCTTTGACTCTGTGGAGGGAGTGAACTTGGAGGGTAATCAGTTCCTGATATCATTACGCTCCAGGGAGGACATATCCCACATAATCGACATATTTGGTGAACAAGCCATCTCCGTGAACACCAAAGAACCCACCCTGGATGATGTATTCATCCAGACCACGCAGTGAAGTTTGAATTGGAGTTGGAAATCCAATTGAATTATTATATATGGAGATATTTTCACTTTGTATTAGTATCGTATTCATTAATTCTAGGATAATAAGAATTAAAGGCAGAAAACCATGAAACTCAGCATGAATTTCAGCATCATCACCCGTTGGGAGTTTAAAAACACTCTCAGGAGTAAGAAATTCATTTTAATCTTTTTCATGCAGTTATCAGTCCTGGCCATGCTAATCTTCATGTTCAATTCCTTTGCAACCAACATAGAATCGGAAAAAGGACTTTCTTTAACTCCATCCCTGGTTGATTTTGCCACCCTGGATGTGGATGACCCTGGAGGGTATTTTAAAAAAAGCATAGACCCAGAAATAATAAAAATATACTCTACCAATGGTAACAGTTCCCTCCTTCGCCTTGAAACTGGTGAAACCAATGGATTTTACACGGTTTCATCAGACTCAATTCAGAGGATACAGAATGGGGAAGTAGTGGACACGGTGCTCTATCTTGATTACTCAGATCCCAGGAGGAGTGTGGTTAGAGATTCCATCAACACCACCACCAAATCACTGTCATCTGCTTTAACTCAATCCTATTTACAATCAGTTAATCCTTCCAATACCAGTTCTCAAACTGGAATTAATGAAGAAAACACTGGGGAATCGCTCCCTATGCAGATCATCAAGAAGGTGATGCTGGTGGTGCTCTTGTTCCTTCCTCTTTTTTTGTTTGGTAACATAATCATTGATAGTGTGGTGGGGGAAAAGGAGCGTAAAACTGGTGAAATATTAGTTGCCATGCCCATATCTCCGGGTGAGATTTTGCTGGGCAAGGGACTTGCCGTGGTTGCCATATCTGCACTGCAGGTAGTTATGTGGATAGCTGTCCTCATAGCGGCGGGTTTCACCATTAACAATGTTATACCAGTTTATTTCCTGGTGGTGCTCACTGCCATACCCATAGTGGGCCTCACCTCCATAATTGGAGCTTATGCTAAAAATTACAAGGAAGCAGGAATTGGATTAACCTTTGCATACATCATAGTGGTCGGATTTTTGATTGTCCCTGCACTGGCATACATATCTCAAAAAAGCTTTTTTGCTAATATTTCTCCCATGACTGCGGTTATGCGTTTATTTGCAGGGGAAGCCATTTCCATACCAGAAATCCTAATGTCAGTGACAGCTGTAATTATTTTAAGCATAATATTTTTTAAAATTGCAGCCTGGCTCTTTGGGAGGGATGATGTTCTGTTTGGGCCACGCCCGGGACCGGTAAAACTCACACTACAATTTTTCCGTATTAAAAAGAGATAGTTAACTAGGACATAAAATCATGAAAATTCCCACCAACATCTGGAAAATTAAGGCACTGGCCAAGAAAGAAGCCAGGGACATCCTACAAAACAAGATATACTTACTGGTGGTTCTGGTTCAGGTTTTCATAATCATAGGGGCAGTGGGCCTAGTGGCGGTAGCTGCTGTGGCCAGTGACCCGACTCTACTGGATCAGACGGGAGTTACATCTGCTCTTAACATTGGTTTACCACAGAACCTGGAGGGTTCAAGCCTTTCAAAGTACCTGGAAGATGAGAAAATAACTTTAAATTATTATAACACCACTGATGAAGCTAAAGCTGAGCTTGGAAAGAAGCTGGTGGCAGTTGTTGATCTTTCTTCATCAGGAGAGGTGATTGTGCAAATGGATAACTCCAACGTATTTTATCCAGTGGTATCCACCAAGATCCGTGATGCAGTGGACAATTTCAACACCGAAAACACCCTGAAAAATGCAGGTTTAAACCAGAGCCAGGTTACTATAATTCAAAACCCAGTTAACTTCCAGGAAGTTAAAATAAATCAAGATAAACAGGTACCACTGGCACTGGACAGTCCCTACTTTGTGGAAGTAATATACGGGTTTATAGTGCCATTTATTCTCCTTTTACCTTTCTTCATGGCCAGTAACATTGTAACTGATAGTGTGGTTGGTGAAAAAGAGAGGAAAACCTTTGAAGTACTTCTGATGACTCCACTCTCCAGTTACATGGTAATTATTGGTAAGATAATTCCTATACTACTATTTTCACTCATACAGAGCATAGCATGGATAGCGGTCCTTGATCTTCTCCGGGTGCCCATATTCAATGCTGCTCTTCTGGTAGTGGTATTGTTCTTCATGGGCCTGGCTTTCATTGGATTGGGGATACTCATATCCATGCTGGTGGACAGCACCAAAGAGGCCAACTCTGCCATAACATTGGTACTGGTATTTGCCACTTTCATCCTTTTCATCCCCTTATTTGTTAAATCCGAAATTTTTCAGGGAGTGTTCAACTTTATACCCACGGTTTTAATGGTTAAGCTGGCAGTATCTCCGAATATTCAACCGGAAATCATGTTATACTTGCTGCCCACACTGATCATGTCCTTCCTCATATTTGTGGGCACGGTGCGGTCCTTCCGCCATGAAAGGGCTATCAGATTGTAAGTTTTTTTTAAGGTTGAAAAAGGCAATTAAATTTTCCGAAAGTAACTGCCTTTTTTTTTTAATGGTGTTAAATCCGGAAGTCAAAATTGGGTGTTAAATGAGGAAGTATATTACTCCAGTAATTGCTAGTGCTGAAATCAGGGGTATAGGTACGTTATCATCAATGGGACTATAGGCCTCAGTTAGGGTACCGGCCAGTGCACCAATAAAAGCAGGGATAAGAGGTAACTGGGTGAGAGAAACCAAGAATCCCACTACCAGGAATGTTAAACTCCCTTCAAGGGTTTTATGTGATTGAAAAGGTAATTTTATTCGGCCAAACCTCCTGCCGATAAGAGTTGATGATGAATCCCCAAATAGCAGAATGAGGATAGCGGCATTGGCAATGGCCATGTTAAACTGGAATATGCACAGGGTTATTATAATTCCAATAAAAAAGTAGACAAATCCTCTTTCATCCTCGTCACGTTTGGCAACCCGTAGAATAGTAGAAAAAAAGGGAATATGGTGCTGATGGTCCAGTCGGAAGACTATGACCACGAAGACCAGGATGGCCACACAGAGAATGATCAACAGCTGTGATGGTAAAAAATAGCTGAGAATGACGATGAAGACTCCGGAAGCATGGATCAGTTGCCTCCAGAGTTCTTTATTCATATCATCAGACCATGAACTTTTATGTATTTTTATATTTCCCTGATGCTTTCTTATTACAATGCATTCTAATTACCAAGGTCGTTTATATTTCACAGTTCATGAACTCATTAGGCCATGAACTTTTCAATAACGCCCTGGTAAGCATCTTTAAGCTGCTGAACACTTATTTCAAAGGTACTGTTCCTGTCATCAGTACTATTCATTTCAGTATTATCCATTTCACTGGTATTATCCTCTAGTTTCAAAGAATCTCCATTAACCGTTCCAATAACTGCTGATGGAACATTTATTTCTTTTAAGCTGTTCAGGATCCCAGCAGATGCATCGGCACTGACAGTAATGAGGTAACGGGCGTGGGATTCTGAGAATAGTACTTCAGAAGCAGATAACCCTGGAGCACCAGGAACAAGTGATAGGTTTACACTGGCACCAATGTCTCCTTTAATAGCCATTTCTGCCAGGGCAACAGCTAATCCTCCTGCTGAAAGATCATGAGCTGCAGTTACATGTCCCTTTTCATCGTTACGGATTAATTCAAGAACAGCCTGGGCTGAGGCGTATTCTGCTTCAATATTAACCTGGGGTGATTCTCCCTGTACCACTCCGTGAATGGTCTTATGGTACTCTGATCCATCCATCTCTGCTTGGGTGGTTCCAATAAGGATGATCTTATCTCCTTCCTTTTTGAAGTCCATAGTCCGGATATCCTTAAGAGCCATGGTCCCGGCCACACTCACCACTGGTGACGGGTTAACAGTTACTCCTTCTGTTTCATTGTAGAAACTGACGTTTCCACTGGTAACTGGTAACTGGAACCGGTTAGCAATGTCGGACATCCCCTGAACGCATTCTTTGAATTGCCAGAACACATCTGGTTTTTCTGGGTTTCCAAAGTTAAGGCAGTCCACCATACATAATGGTTCTGATCCCATGGCCACCACGTTACGTATGGCCTCAGCCACAGCCCCAGCCCCTCCATGGTAGGGGTCCAGGTAGCAGTGGATGCTGTTACAGTCACTGGTGAGAGTGAAAGCAGTCTCATCATCCACCCGCAGTACTGCAGCATCATCCCCGGGCTTGATTACTGTTCGAATCTGCACCTCGTGATCGTACTGCCGGAACACCCACTTTTTACTGGCAAGGTTTGGACTGGAAAGTAAGTTTAAAAGGGCTTCATCAAGGTTACCATCTTCTATTTCAATGTATTCCTCGTTATTTACAGGTTTTATGGCTTCACGTTCCACCAGTGGTGGGTCAGCCAGTAACGGGGTGGGTACATCCGCCAGGGGTTCTCCTTCCTGGGTAACCACCATGCGGCCGGTGTCGGTGACTTGACCAATCACCGCATAGGGCAACTCATGCTTATCAAATATTGCAAGCAAGTCATCCACATCCTGAGGGTTCACCACAAAGACCATTCTTTCCTGTGACTCAGAGAGCATAATTTCATAGGGAGTCATTCCTTCCTCCCTTAGTGGTACTTTGGTCAACTCCATCTGGGCACCGTTACCACTTTTATCAGCCATTTCCGAAATACAGCAGGTGAGGCCTCCTCCTCCCAGGTCTTTCAATCCCTGAATGTTAACCTTCTCCAGAGCCTCAAAGGTGGCTTCCATGACCTGTTTCTTAGTGAAGGGATCACCCACCTGAACTGCAGGTCTGCTTTCCAGTTCTGAAGACGAGGTTAGCTCTTCTGAAGCGAAGGTAACGCCGTGTATACCATCCCTTCCAGTGCGGCCTCCCATCAATACGAAAACATCTCCTACATTGGGGGCTATTCCAAGTACAATTTCATCTTTACGTACAATACCTGCACAGACCACGTTAACCAATGGGTTGAATTTGAAGTTATCCTCGAATTCCACTTCTCCACCAACAGTGGGAATACCTACCCGGTTACCATAGTCTGAGATCCCTTTAACCACGTATTCAAAGATGTAACGTGAACGCTGGTCTTCATGGGTCCAAAACGCAGGGAATCAAGAAGGGCAACTGGCATTGCTCCCATGGATATGATGTCCCTTATGATTCCTCCAATACCTGTGCCTGCTCCTCCGTAGGGTTCTACAGCTGAGGGGTGGTTGTGGCTTTCCATGCCCATAACCAAGGCCAGGTCATCGGTGAGTTCCACGATACCAGCATCGTCTCCAGGGCCCATTATGACTTTTTCACCCTCGGTGGGGAATAATTTCAGGATGGGCCGGCTGCTCTTATAGGAGCAGTGTTCAGAGAACATTATATCCAGCATACCATATTCCAGGGGGTTGGGTTCCCTTCCCAGTTCTTCTTTGATGTATTCCATTTCCGTGTCAGTTAAAGTCATCTTTTCACCCTCTCAGGAGTTCATTGTTTAAAGATAATAGATAATTCAAATTCTTCAATATTCCACTTTTTAGTGTGGTACCCATCTTCAGTTCCAAATTCAAGTTCCTTTGCCCTGACTTCGTGTGAAATGAAATCTAAATGTGGTTCTACCAGTTTCTGGAATTCCAGACTGCAATCAACAGCCACATTAATATTGGCCTCCACATCCAGATCAAGGTCTTTTCGCATGTCCTGTATCCTTCTTATAAGTTCTCTGGACATGGCCTCTGATAATATTTCAGGTGTTAACTCGGTGTCCACGAAAACACTTCCTCTGGAAAATTCAGCACTGACCACGTTATCCGGAAGTTCGGTTTCAAAGACCACATCACCATCTTCTAGGGTAATGGTCTTATCCTCCAGTTCCACCACATACTCCCCACTAGTTTCAAGGGCAGTGACGATCTCGGCACCATCGGCTGATGCCAATTTAGCAGCCACCTTAGGCACGTCTCCACGGAGTTTGGGCCCAAGGGTTTTCATATTTGGGGCAGCCAGGACTTTGAGACCTTCAAATTCTTCTGATGTTTCCACGCTCTTGGTGTTTGCCTGTTCGGTGAGCACATCTGATAGTGCTTGAGCAGCAGTTACTGCATCCTGGTCCTCGGTGACGATGATGATCTTACTAACTGGCCAGCGGAGCTTGTAACGGGCAACATCACGGGCACGGGCACAGGCTTCTATTATTTCCCTTAAAATGTCCATGTTGTTTTCCAGTTCTTGGTCAATGAGGTTCTCGTTAAGGCACCAGTCCAGCATGTGCACACTTTCTGGGGCATCCTCCTCAACACCGCGTATCAGGTTCTGGTAGATTTCCTCGGTGATGTGGGGGGCTATGGGTGCTAAGATGGTTATCATGTTCTTAAGCACGTGGTAAAGTGTGTAGTAAGCTCCCAGTTTGTCCGGGTCGTCCTTTTCTACCCAGGTTCGTCCCCTTATTAGGCGCACGTACCAGCGGCTGAGATCTTCCAGTATGAAATGGTTGAGACTGCGGGTGGCCTTGTGGAGATGCAGGGAATCCAGGGCATCGGTGACCTCCAGGGCCACAGAATGCACTCTTGAGGTGATCCAGCGGTCTTCATCGCGGAATATAAGATCATCTGGACTATAAAGGGTGGGGTTGAATTCATCCAGTGCCATGTAGGTGGTGCTGAAGACGTAAACATTCCAGAGAATGTTGAACATCTTATTCACAGTTCCCATTTCTTCCCAGTTGAACTTAAGATCATCCCAGGGCTTGTTACCCCACAGGAGGTAGAAACGGAGAACATCTGCCCCGTACTTGGCTATGACCTCATCCGGTTCCACCACATTCCCCAGGGATTTACTCATCTTCTTGCCTTCCTCATCCAGGGTGAAACCGTGCATTAAAACCTTCTGGTAAGGTACGCTGTCCAGGGCGATTACTCCACAGCCCATCTGGGAGTAGAACCAACCTCTGGTCTGATCATGGCCCTCGGTGATGAACTGGTAGGGATACCATTCCTCAAACATTTCCTTCTCCTTAGGGTAATGTAGAGCAGCCCATCCAGCAACTCCAGAGTCTATCCACACGTCCAGAACATCAGGGGTTCTTTGCATCTTACCACCACAGGAGCAACCCAGTTTTATCTCATCCACATGTGGGCGGTGGATGAAATCCCCTTCCAGCTGGCCTTCTGTAATCTTCTCCTGCAGTTCATCTATGGATCCGATAACTTCCATCTTTCCACAGTCTTCACAGATCCAGATGGGTATGGGTATTCCCCAGTAACGTTGCCTGGAGATGGTCCAGTCCCTTGCATTTTCTATCCAGTTCCGGAACCGGTTTTCGCCCGCCCATGATGGGACCCATTCCACTTTGTCCAGTTCACTGAGCATCTGGTCTTTAACTGCAGTAACTTTTAAAAACCACTGTTTAGTGGCCAGGTAAATGATGGGAGTTTTACATCTCCAGCAGAAACCGTAACGGTGATCAATGATGCCCTCTTTAAATAAAAGATGGTGGGTATCCAGGTCAGTAATTATGTAAGGATCGGCATCCTTAACGAACTGACCCTCATATTTACCAGCATCTAGTGTGAACAATCCTGCCTCGTCCACAGGGCAGAATATTGGTAATCCATATTGCTTTCCTATTTCAAAGTCATCTGGACCGTGTCCAGGTGCGGTGTGCACGCAGCCGGTTCCCTCGGTGAGGGTCACATGGTCTCCAGGTAGTATACGGTGCTGGAAATCCCTATGGAATGGTATCTCTTCAGGAAGGGGGTGTATGTATTCAGTTCCTTCCAGATCATTTCCTTTGACCACTTTTATTATTTCATAATCCTGTTCCGGGAAGGTGGCTTCCACCAGGGCTTCAGCCATCAGGTAAACTACGTCCATGCCTTCATTTTCAACTTTAACATAGGCATAATCATAATCTGGATGCACACAAATTGCCAGGTTGGCCGGCAGAGTCCAGGGGGTGGTGGTCCATACCAGAATATACTCGTTTTCCCTACCTTTTAATGGGAACTTAACGTAGATGGATGGGTCTTCCTTGTTTTCATAGTCGATCTCTGCCAGGGCCAGTGCAGTTTCGCATCGGGGGCACCAAGTGATAACCCTCAGATCGTTTACCAGGAGCTCCTTTTCATGGGCTTTTTTAAGGGTCCACCAGGCGCTTTCCATGTACTGGGTGTCATAGGTCACGTAAGGATCATCCCAGTCCATCCAGACACCCATTTTTTCGAACTGTTTAGTCATGAGAGCCTGGTTTTCCACTGCGAATTCCTTACACTTGTTAACAAAGTTTTCAATCCCGATCCTGGTTTCTATTTCCTTCTTGCTTTTAAGTCCCAGGAGTCCTTCCACCTTGTGTTCAATGGGTAATCCATGGGTGTCCCATCCTGCCTGTCTGCGGACATTGAATCCGGACATGGACTTGAACCGCAGGAAACTGTCCTTTATTGTCTTGTTCCAGGCAGTTCCCAGGTGAATTCGGCCACTACAATATGGTGGTCCGTCTAAAAATGAGAAATTAGGTTGATCTTTCCTCAGGTCTTTAGTAAGCTGGTATATTTGTTTATCATCCCAGAATTTCTGTACCTTCTCTTCAATGGTTTCAGACTGGTATGATCGGGGGGCTTCCTTGATTGCCATGTAACATTCTCCTCGTAATAATTGTTTCTGATAATAAGTGGTTTACTTAATTAATAACTCAAACCGGCTATTTTTAACTTTAGATGATCTTTTATGAAACATAATGATTTATCCATATGAGTATCTACTCGTAGCAAGATCTATTCATAACAAATTTTGTTTGCGGTCTTTTATATCCTTTTATTATAATTGTGATGGGCAGTCGTAAGAATGGGCTGGAGTGATAATTACAATAAAAATATCTCGAATAAAGTAGATTCAAAAATAAAAGAATAATTGAGATTTTAAAGAAAAATAAAAGGGATTGAATGTTTTAGAAGGTTCGAACTTTTCCCTTTATTAACATCTCAGTTATCTTGTTGATGTCAGCCAGCCAGGTGTCCATAACACCCTGGACTTCACTTCTGACCTTACTCATCTCGTAACCTTTCTCCAGGATAAGCTGTGCACTTGCAGCTTTAGGCTGGTCAATAGGGGCTCCAATCTGGCTTAAAATCATCATGTGAACCTGATTAACACCTTCAACTTCTTTAACAATGTCGTTAGCCATTTGGTTAGATAAAAGATTGTATATTTTACCAACATGGTTTATTGGGTTTTTACCAGAGGTAGCTTCCATTGACATTGGCCTGTTAGGGGTTATAAGTCCGTTAGCCCTATTTCCACGCCCCACTGATCCGTCGTCTCCCATCTCTGCAGAGGTACCAGTTACAGTGAGGTAATAACCTTCTTCGGTTTTGCTGGTGGGGTCGTCTGCGGTGTTGATGAATGTTTCAACATCCCTAGAGGTGTGTTTCAGGGCCAGGTTGGTGACGATGTCTTTGAGTTCTTCTTTGGTGTCCAGGTAGGTTTGTGCACCATCCACATACTTGGAGATCATAGCCACAGCTACGGTAAGGGTGATTTTATCATGGTCACGTAGTCCCATGACTTTTATGTCCTCACCAACTTGTGGGTATTTATTTTTGAATGATTTGGAGTTTAAGAGTTCTTCAATGGCCATAACCATGCTTTCAGTTTCGGAAAATGGGGCGAATCCGACTCCAAATGATGTATCATTGGATGCAGGCATTCCTTGTCTTTTGAAAACGTCTACCAGATCTCCGGAACCATGTCCAATTTTGCACTCTACCACGGTGCAGGTTTCCACATCCAGGTTGATCAAGGCTTCATTAAGGTAGTCTTTGGCCGCTTTAATGGCTATCCGGTCTATGCCAATTTTTCTTCCTTCGTATTCTGGGACTCCCCTTCCAGTGAGGAGGATGTCCATGGGTTTTATTATGTCTCCTCCTCCGAATTCAGGAGAAGATTCCCCAGCGGTAATCTGCACTTCATCAGTGTTATGGTGCAGGACACCACCGAAATGATCTAAGTAAGCGTTGCACAGGCCACGGCTAACTGATTCTGCGATTCCGTCACTTATACTGTCTGGGTGACCTATCCCCTTCCTTTCAACGATTTCTATTTCCTGTTCCTCAATTGGCTTTTGAATAAGCTCTTCAACAATAATATTTCTCATACAAGATCCCTCTAATGTTATAAAAACCTATTATAATGATTAGGTTAAAATCTATCTTTATGAGTTATGTGTTTATAGTAAATAAAACTAAGGGCACCAACCTGGGAAATGCAGATGTAGCCAACAGCTTTTTCTCCCGTTTCAAGGGACTAATGTTAGTTAAAAAGTTAGAAAGAGCTCTTATTCTAAAATTACCATCAGATCGGAGTCGAAGGGCCTCGGGTATTCATATGTTTTTCATGCGCATACCCTTAGATGTTGTATTCACTGATTCTGCCATGAAAGTGGTGGATACTGTCACTTTAGATCCGTGGGCTACTTACACTCCCGTGGCACCGGCCAGGTATGTTATTGAGCTGGAAAAGGGTAAATTAGCTGAATCCAACACACAAATTGGGGATGAACTTGATTTCACCTGTGAAATTGCATGAGTATATGAGTGATGAATATGGGGGTGTTATTATTATTTCAGGTGATTGGGAAATGCTGATAAATGGATAAAAAATTGGCAGGAATAAAAAGAAAACCAGGCCCGAACATGGGGGGATTAATTTGCAGTTTAAAGTAAAAATTATTGATTACGGATTTTCAGACAGTTTGAAAAGATATTACGTGACTTACAAAGTAACAGGACTCAGTAAGGAAGAATTACGTAAATTAGAGGGGCTTTTGGAGGATCCAGTCACGGTTAAAGAAAATGAATTGTATATGAATGTTTATTTTGAAGAGGAGTACTTCCCCTTTGGTACTGGAGATTCAAAAAATCGTTTGGAAGATTATCTGGCAAGAGAGGAGTTAGAAATGACTGCCTACTTATTTGATCTGATGGATGATTGAAAACCGTTGGAACTGTTTTATTATTTTTTTCTATTTTTTCATCCTTATTTTCTATACTTTTCAATAATCAACTTGTTGCATCGCTAGTTTTTTTAAATATCCGGCCAAGATTTGCCTTCTTCCTGTTCAACAGAGGGTAGGGAATAATGAAGTTGTGTGAAAAGCCATTCACCCTCAACTTTAAGTACCACAGCAGTTAGGCGACCTGGAAGATAAATATCATGGCCATCTACCCTGGTATCCATAGTCATGTGAGCTGACAACCAGGCTACATTGTCAAAAGATGAAACTGTAACCTTTCTGAACTTAACCTGTATATTGTCTGCTTGCTTGAAATCTCTTTCAAACCCGGATTGAATATCTTCATAGCCTTTGATCCATTCGTCATATCCAGTTCCAATTAATACCAGATCATCACGGTCTGCAAAAAGCTTTAAAATGCCATCAAGATCTTTCTCGTGATAGGCTTGAACATATTTTTCTAGAAGATCAAGTATTTTTTGTTGCACATTATCTGCCATGTTATCATCCTACTTGATGCAGTATCATTCCTATCCAGTATCATTCTATGCAGTAATTCCTGAAATAAATATTCATAATTAGGTATTGTCATTTCTAATTTTGCTCATTCTAATTATGCATATAACAAAATATTCACAGGGCAAGTATAGATATTCAAAGGCGATTTTTAACCTCTTTAAGGGCCACTATTGCTACTTTACGAACCACTGAGTTTTCATCTTCAGTTGCCTTTTCTAAAACATCCACAGCACGCTCGTCACCTATCATGGAGAGACTGATCGCGGCTCCGTATCTTACATTAGCTTTTTCATCAGCCATGAGCCTAATCAAAGGTTCTACAGATCGGTCATCTTCAAATATTCCCAGGGAAAGTGCAGCTGCCTCTCTAACATGCCAATCCTCATCTTCCAGGGCATTTATTAAAGGTTGCACTGCGTCGGGTTCACCAACTTCTCCTAAAAGTTCAGCGGCATCTTCACGAACCTTCCAATCATCACTTTTTAGTTCTTCCACAAGAAAATCAATTCTTTTATGTTCTTCCACCAAATTTATACCCCCTTATTGACTTTCATCACCTAATTCTAACTTTGATTAAGATTTTGTTGATATTGATATGTTTTTGATCCTTAATTAATTTTGGAGTTCTAGGAAATTTAAAGACAGTAAAATGAGAAATATAGGAACAAAAAAAAGGATTAAACTGATTATTAGTTTTTAAGTCAGGAAACAATTTAAAAAATTAATTGGTTATTTAAAAAATTAATTAAAAATAAGTTAAAATATCTGATGGGTCTTTTAAGACTTCCACTCCTTCCAGCTGGTGTAGTTTCCGGGTGTTTTCAATGTCAATTTCACGCATGTGGATGGTGATAATGCTACCTCCACTCACTGCCCCGTAGGGACATGCGAGTTGACATGCAGCACATCCCTGGCATTTCAGGAGGTTGATCTCCACTCCAGGGGTGATGGCATCTGGAGGGCATGCTGCTGCAGCCTCGCAAGTAGAACAGTTCTGACACAGATCCAGTTCCAGTTTAGATGGTAGGACGGTTTCCAGGTCTCCGGATTCCAGATCCACCGGCACCATCAGGGTTTTTATTTTCCCTTTACCCGATTGGGCCACTGCATTGGTCACCAGGCTGTCTGCGATTCCATGCACCAGTTTGGCAATGGTGTTGGAAGTGGTAGGGGAAACAATCAACAGGTCATATCTTCCTAGGGAAAAACGACCTGATATGGGATAACTCCACATCTGATCTTTTTCCAGAATCAACTCCTGATAATAACCACCGGTAACAGCTTTAACACGGTTAAAAAGGCCGTACATCTTCAGCACTTCTTCACCAGCACCTGAAAGCAGCACAGTGACCTGGTGTTTCCCTGCAATTTTTTCCAGTGTTTCCACACTTTCCAAGAGCAGGTGACCGGCTCCGGTGAATGCCCAAGCAATTTTCATAACTATCTTCTTGTTAATCAACTTGATGTTAACTATTCTCTGACTATTTCAGAAGTTAATGTTGAATTTTTTTGTGTCGTCGTAATGTAAATTTCATGAAATTTAATTCAGGGGATATGATTCATGAATATATTTTTCTGACGATACTCAAATTCATTTCATGATGAATTATTCAACATGAATTAAAATTCTATGTAGTCGTAGGCTCTGTCACCACGGAAAGCATAATGTACAGTGTCGAAAGAACTTATAAACTCAGATACTTCATTTTTAGCATCTTTACCATCAACGGCTACCTTTCTTATAAGTTCAGCTACTTCTGCCATGTGTGATTCCTTTAATCCACGTCTAGTTAACTCCTGTGTTCCCACACGTATACCTGATGGGTCATCCGAGCGGTTGACATCATCCCATGGTAATAAATTCTTGTTGAGGATTATATTATTTGCTTCCAGGTCTTTAGCCAACTTAGCGGCTTTTCCAATGTTGGAAACATCCATGGCCACCTGATGGGATTCAGTGAATCCCAGATCTTCACATAGTACATTGAAACCCAGTTCATGGAAACTCTGTGCCAGTGCCTTGGCATTTTTAATGATCTGCTGGGCATAGGCTGCTCCGAACTCTGCCATTTCTGCAGTTGCTATACCAAGGGCAGCTAGGTGATGGAGGTGATGGTTACTTACCACACCGGGGAAGACCGCGTCATCAATTTTTTTGCTTAACTCTTCTTTACAGAGGATTATACCTCCCTGAGGTCCGGGGAATGTCTTGTGGGTACTTCCCACCAGTACATCTGCACCTTCTTTCAATGGATCCTGAAACTGGCCTCCTGCAATGAGTCCCAGAACGTGTGCACCATCGTACATTACTTTGGCTCCCACTTCATCTGCTGCTTCTTTGGCTTCTTCCACAGGGTGGGGGAAGAGGAATAAACTACCACCTAAAAGGACTATTTTTGGTTTACGGGTGACTATTTCCTTTTTCATGGCGTCAGCATCTATGTTCATTTTTTCTTCATCAAAGGGGTGGGGTGATACTTTGAGACCTCTGATACCCGCTGCACTAACATTGGCGTGACTAATATGGCCTCCTACTGGAACTTCCAGGGCCATCATACCATCACCATGTTGGGCTAATGCAAAAAAAGATCCCATGTTGGCAACTACGCCTGATATGGGTTGTACATTAGCGTGTTCTGCGTGATACAGTTTTTTGGATAGGTCAATGGTGAGGTTTTCAATATCGTCAATGTACTGGCATCCCTCATACAATCGGTGACAGGGCAGTCCTTCTGCATACCGGTGGGATAGGTCAGTGGCCAGTGCCTCTCTAACGCTGATGCTGGTGATGTTCTCACTGGCAATGAGATTTATGCTATTTTTCATCCATTCGTGGTGTTTTTTGGTAATATCCTTTATTTCCTGGGCGTATTTTTCATTATTTGACATTATTTTCCTCCCGGCCAAATCATGATATGATCTTACATTAACAGGTTTGGTATAGGGATAATTTAGTATAGGGAACTATAAAATTTAGGCAATATAAATACTTTCCAAATCATCTGTTCAATATTCAAAGAATAGTAAAAAGAAGTTTAAGGATTATTTTTAAGTTTTCAATGCTTAGGCAACATTTCTCTTAAAAAATGTTTTAGTTTTCATTTCTTCCAGGTTATCAATCACCCTTTCCAGATCGGTTGCTGGAAGGCTGACCATGATCTCCTCGGCTTCCAGATCCATGTTATTCCTGGAACCAATATCTCCAAATCCATAGGTGACTTTACCAGTTAGATAAGGTACAGCAGCCATAGAACTACATATTGGGCCGGAATCTGCTCCAAGACCATGTGATCCGGAGTCATAAGCATTGGCGTGTAACAGTTCCATCCCCTGTTGGGCATTACCAACGATGAATATCACGTCTGGCTCAAATTCTGCCTTAGATAATGGTGCGAAGATTATTGCAGTGAAAATCCCAGGACTAACTGCCAGATTATTTTTCCAGGAGCGTTGCACCGCAGGGATGCTTTTGTAAACTCCTGATGGGACCAAAAATGAACCACTTTGCATGTTTTTGGGGAACTCGCAGGGATCTTTCATTCCAGTGTACCTTAAGCCACCCATACACTCTTCTTCATCAGCTGTTGAATAGAAAATCTCTCCATTCATTGCTTTATCCAGTTTAGTGCAGAATCTTGATTTTCCTTCTTCTTTGGGAATATTTCGTGGTTCTCGAGAAACCCATTTCATGGCTACAGGTTCTCTTTCCAGTTTAAGAATGTTTTTTAGTTTTTCACCCAGTTCCTGGTACTCCATTATAAATCACCCCTTTCTTTTTGAAAATTCAAAATAAACTCATCACACTCCGTTTAATAGTATGGGTAATTTTGCATATTAATTGTAGGGAATATAGTAGAATTCCTTAAATTGGGATTTAAATTGATTATATGGAGTAATAAAGAATATAAAAAATAGCATTTGACTTTTAAGTTTGTTTAGCTATATTAATTTTAAAAATAACACTAAATAACTCTTAAAAACAGTATTATTCTTAAGATTACACTTAAAAATAGGACTCTAAAAGTAGGATGATTCTCTAAGAAGTGGGATTATAAAAATAAAAAAAGGTTAAAAAAGGGGGTTAACCCTTATTTACCTGGGTTCATAGCAGCTTCGATCTGAGCGAAGATCTGGTTGGTTCTGAAGTGCTGCTGGTCCATTGCACCGGATGGACAGGCACCTACACAGGTTCCGCATCCTTTACAAAGTGCAACGTTGATGCTTGCTTTGTCATCCTTCCTTTCAATGGCTCCGAATGGACATAGTTCTAAGCACACTTCACATCCACCGCAGACATCGGAGTTGACCACTGCAACGATTGGTTCGATTTCCACTTCACCTTTAACCATTGGTATTGCTGCTCGGGCAGCGGCACCTGAAGCCTGAGCCACAGCGTCAGGAATATCTTTAGGTCCCTGAGCCACACCAGCCAGGTAAACACCGTCAGTGAGGGTGTCAACTGGTCGTAGTTTGGGGTGAGCTTCCATAAGGAATCCGTCAGCAGATTTGGATAGACCGATGGTCTGTCTGAGTTCTTCAGATCCTTCTGGTGGGGTTAAACCAACAGAGAGAACAACCATGTCGTAGTTGTATTCAGTGACTTTACCCAGTAAGCTGTCTTCTGCACGGATGGTCAGGGTTTCGTCTGGGTTAACCAGGACGTTAGCTGGTCGTCCGCGGATGAACTTGATACCGTATTTTTCCTGGGAGGTTCTGTAGAATTCTTCGAATCCTTTACCGAATGCCCTGATATCCATGTAGTAAATTGCGACTTCGGTGTCAGGTTCGTGGTCTATGATGAGCTGTGCGTTTTTCATTGCGTACATACAGCACACACGGGAACAGTATGGTTTGTGGATCTGTTCGTCACGGCTACCCACACACTGGATGAAGGCCACACTTTTTGGGTGTCCACCGTCTGATGGTTTTAAGACTCTACCCATGGTAGGTCCGGATGCGTTGATCAATCTTTCCAGTTCTAGACCGGTGATGACGTTTTGAGCATCTGCGTAGGAATATTCCTTCTTCTCAGTTGGGTTGTATGGGTCGTAACCGGTAGCTACGATGATAGTACCCACATCGATTTCGATACGTTCTGTTTTTTGGTCGTGGTCAATTGCTCCGTTACCACAGGCCTGATCACAGAGTTTGCAATCGATACAGTAATCTTTGTCAATTCTGGCCACCAGAGGTACAGCTTGAGGGAATGGAATGGAGGTTGCTTTGACCATACCCATACCTTCATCGAAGTAGTTGGGCATTTCTATTGGGCAAACTTCGGAACAGCTTCCGCAACCGGTACAGATATCTTCTTTAATGTACCTTGGTTTTTTCTCAATTACTACATTGAAGTTACCGATGTAACCGTGAACTTCTTTCACTTCAGCAAAGGAGATGAGTTCGATGTTTTCATGTTTTGCAGCGTCCACAGTCTTAGGAGCTAGAATACACATGGAACAGTCAAGGGTAGGGAAAGTTTTGTCCAGCTGGGCCATTCGTCCACCGATGGTTGGTTGTTTTTCCACCAGGTAGGTTTTGAATCCCATGTCGGCCAGGTCGAGTGCAGACTGGATACCAGCCACTCCTCCGCCTATAACCAGAGCTTTGTTATCCACTTTAACCTTGGATGCTTCCAGTGGTTCCAGGAGTCGGGCCTTAGCAACAGCCATTCGGACCAGGTCTTTGGCTTTTTCAGTTGCTTTTTCAGGTTCGTTCATGTGCACCCAGGAGTCCTGCTCCCTTAGGTTTGCAAATTCGAAAAGGAACTGGTTAAGTCCGGCTTCTCTGACACACCTTCGGAAGGTGGGTTCGTGAAGTCGTGGTGAACATGCTGCTACTACTACTCGGTTAACTTTACCTTCTTTAACATCCTGTTGGATCATGTCCTGTCCAGGGTCTGAACAGAAGTATTTATATTGTTCGGATATTACTACATTGGGCAGGGTTGCTGCGTATTCTTCCACTGCTTCAATATCAACGACTCCACCGATGTTGATACCACAGTGACATATGTAGACTCCGACTTTTGGTTCTTCAGTTGCTTCTTGCTTATTTTCTTCTGCCAATTAGATCACCTATTTTTTCCACATTGTGATAGTTAACTAATCTTATGGTGTAGGGTTGTATCTATTATACGGATAAAGTTTTCTATTAAAATTTTTAAACAAGGTTTATATAGTAGAATAATATTCCACCAATTCTCAATTAATAATCCTATTTGACAGTTTTCACTCGTTTAATATTTTTGATCTTTAATTTTTGTATAATCTTGATTTGTATCAGTGTAGTGATTGGTAGGGATCAGACTAAACTATCCGAAAAGGGATATTATCACATTGATGGTTATGAATCAGTAAAGAAGTTAGTAAAAATAAGAGGACTTTTAAACTTTTTTTAAATAAAAAATGGAGAATAAAGAAGGAATCATTCTCTGCTGTGGTTTAATCAACAACTCCTTCGGTAACTACCTTGAACACAGCTTCACCTTCAGGCAGGTGAGGGCTGTCCATTAAACGGGCAATACGTTTGCCTGCCAATCCTTTCTTGAGCCATATTCTGTAGGTTGATGCATGTCCCAGTACGTGTCCTCCAATGGCCTTTGTGGGGCTTCCGAAGAAGGCGTCTGGACGGGCCTGCACCTGGTTGGTTACAAAAACGGCCACGTTGTAGGTGTTGGCTATGTTCTGCAGGGTGTGCAGGTGCTGGTTCAGTTTCTGTTGTCGATTGGCTAAAGACTCCCTTCCTACATATTCTGCACGGAAGTGGGAAGTAAGGGAATCAACAATTACCAGACGAATATTCACACCTTTTTGTATGAGTTCGTTGACTTTATCAGCCATGAGTATCTGGTGGGCGGAATTAAAAGCCCTGGCAATATGTATCTTACCTAAAACTTCTTCTACATCTAGATTGAACCCTTCTGCTATTTGTTTTATCCTTTCTGGCCTGAAAGTGTTTTCAGTGTCAATAAAAACACATTCTCCACATAATCCTCCTTTTTCTGGGGGTAACTGCACAGTAACTGCAATTTCATGGGATATTTGGCTTTTACCTGATCCGAATTCTCCAAAAACCTCGGTTATTGCCTGTGTTTCTATTCCTCCTCCAATTAACTCGTCTAAACCAGTACTCCCTGTGATTATGTGGCCCACATCTTTTCTGCGTTCCATCACATCCAGGGCTGTTTCAAAGTCAATCTGTTCTGCCTTACGAGCAGCTTCGATAACCTTTTCTGCAACTCCTTCACCAATCTCAGCTTTAACACTGAGTTCTTTGGCAGTGGCTGTGGCCAGTCGCATCATATCAGCAAAACCAGCATCTCTTAATTTTTGAGCGGTTTTTTCTCCCACATTAGGTAAATCTTCCAGTTCCACCATTTTAATCTCCTTTTGAACTTGTTTAATTAGTTAGATATCTTTTATTAAATAGCTGGGTTTCTTAAATGGATTTAAAAGTTGTATAACTTACACTTTTTATTTTTCCATTACAAGTAATTAAAGTTTAACATCCACCATTTTCCTGGCGTTTAAACGCACTTCCTCGTTATATTCATCGAAGCTTGCATCGGCGATCACTGTGATCTGTCTACCCACTAGATCGCCTACTTTTTCTTCCAGGGATCCCTCATCTCCAGTGGTGGCAATGATCTCTTCGGCTTCAGAGGTGGTCATGCCCAGAACTTCTTCTGCTGACTTACGGAAGAAGGTGATACTTATGGTGCCAGTGTCATCCTCCAGCATGAGGCTGATGATCATTAACATGTTTGGTTTTTTGATTTCTTCACCACAGATATCGCAGATGTAAGCATTATCCACCCAGTTAACTCTTTTGTTACAGTTGGGGCACATTTCAAACAGTATCTTGCTACCGCGAATGTCCACCACTTCTCCAGTTACCTTTATACTCTGGTCCCCTTCCTCAATATCCCCAATATTCTTGGAGGGATATAATTTTCCTTCTATCTCATCCAAACTGGGAACCGATACCTCATCTTCTTCTGGTTTGGTTATAATGGTAGTTCTGCCTACGCTGAGCTCTATATTATTATTTCTAAGGTTAACCCGAGGATTCTCGATTTTTACTGCTTCCCCTTCTTTAAATAATGTGTTGGCCTGATCATCCCAGAGTGAAACTCGAACCACTCCGCTGTCATCGGCAATTTCCATTGAACGAACTATGCCTGTGCTGCCATCACTTTTGGTGAACTGGGTGGGTTCTGCCACGCTTAAAACCCTGCCGAAGAGGCTCACATCTCGGTCGCCTTCAACTAGCTCGTGGATCTTCTTAGTCTGGTAGATCATTGATTCAACATCTTTTAGTGATGGTAAATCTTTTATCTCATCTTCGGTGGGTTCAATTAGTCTGGAAGTTTTACCCACACTGAGATCCACCTGGTAATCACCAAGACGGGTGCGTGCGTTTTCTATTTTAATCGCATCTCCTTCTTTCATTGGATGTTCTGCTTTATTATCCCACAGAGAGATTCGCACCATTCCAGTGTCGTCGGCAATTTCTACTGTTTTAACCAAGCCGGAGGTACCATCATCCCGCTGGAACTCGTTAGGTTCATATAGATTGACCACGCGTCCAATAATGTCTACTTCTTCTCCATCATCCTCTATACTATCTAACTCGTTGATTTTCAGAGGTTTGATGTATTTTCCAACTTCATCCAAGACATCTTTCATTTTTTGGTCTATTGGGGGGTTGTTGATGAGTTTGGTGTTCCAGTTGGTGTTAATCCTGTAATTGGTACCTGAATAATCGTCGAATTCAATGTTTCCGCCAATGATTTTCAGAATGTCTCCCTTTTTGGTCTCGATTTCAGTGTCTTCATTCCATAGTGTAAGGCGAATAGCTCCAGTATCATCCTGTAATTCCATGGATTTCACTTTTCCAGTGGTACCATCATCTCTTTCGAAGGTTATGGTGTCATAAACTTTGTTAACCAGTCCCACCAGGGTGACATTCCTCATTTCATGTGTGTCTCCGATTTTTAGAATGTCTTCATGGTATTCTGGAACGTCAAATTCTCCCTTTACTATCCTCCCAATCCAGGAGTGGCTTAAGGATACTTCTCCGTTGCGAACTCTGCTTTGAGCTCCCAGCACCTTGATGGCATCGCCTTCTTTCAGTTCCAGATCATCAATTAGGTTGGTGTCTTTGTTCCACAGGGTGAACTGCATACTGCCACTATCATCCTGCAATTCCAGTGAGGCTACTTTACCGTCACGGCCGTTCCTATCAAATGACCTTACCCGGGGAATTCTAATGACGCGTGCAATCACATTTACTTCCATATCTCCCTTGATATCATTTAAAGGAGTTATTTTATCATTATATGGGGGTAAATTTGGATAATCGGTCGAGTTTAGCTTTTCCAGGGTGGATTGTATGTTTAGGTGGGCTTCATCATCACGGAACCCCTGTTTTATTTCCACATCATTGATTTGAACCACATCACCTTCCTGGAATTTATCCAGTAATTTGATGTTTTCAGTCCAGAAAACAACTCTTATTCGCCCAGTATCGTCGGCAATGATTAAATTTGCTAATTTTCCTTCTTTACCTCTCTTACTGGTGAATTTTTTAACATTGGAAATGCTCATTACTCGTCCCAGTAGATTTATATGTTGTTTGCCGGTTTCTAACTCTTCGATCTTCCAAAAATCTTTTATTTCTTCCGTGGGCTCATTTTTTTCGGTGATATAATCTCCTACTACCATATGAGCTATACTAATATCGTCGATAAAGCTTACGTCTGCGTTTTCTTTTTTATATTCTTCCATCTTTTTCAAGAAGTCTTCATATGAGATTTTATCCTTAATCTTCTCATATTCGTCCTTTATCTCTTGGCTCATTTCCCTCATTTTATTCCCTCACCAATATCTCTCTTGAGTCCTATTATTAAATCATTTATTCTATTCAATATACTGATTAGTATTACATAATATTTATATCTTATTACTATCTCGGTTACTCCTGTCCAATTGTTCCCTATATAGAATATATATGATGTGATTAGTCCGAGCTTTTGAGAAGTAATATGTCTATGGTTGTGTTTTGCATTATTTATTTAGATGGAAAATTGTCGATAGATGGGGAACTGTTGGGAACTTCTTTGAGCATATGGAATATTATATATAATAGTTAGTTAGATAAAACTATATAATTGGTGGAGTGAAAACCATGAATCAGGAGCTTGAACTGGTAGAATCAATGGATAAACTGAGCGATTTAATGAGAAAATTCCAAACACAACTTCGAACTGGAGATCTAAAAGAATACACCCTACGGCAACTGTACTACATAGAACTTATCGACAAAAACCAGGGAATAAGTGTTTCTGAACTATCCAAAAAACTGGATGTGAAAAAATCAACGGTGTCAGTGGCCATCAACCAGTTAATCGATCTTGGAATTGTGATCAAAATTCAATCCAACTCAGATAAACGTTTTTACTCTCTGCAGTTAACACCTAAAGGCAATCAAATAATGGAAATGCACAAACAGGTCCATAAAAACACAATAAAAAAGATTTCTAAGATTTTAAACCCTGAAGAAGTTGAAATTTTCGTGAAAATTGTAAACAAAATAACCATTTCCGAGTTAGGGTTTTCAAAATAAGATCAAAATCATTAATTCACAATTGAAGTATTAATTTCCCAATTTAAATTACTGTATTTAAAATTACAGATGAAGAAGTTGCAATGGTAAATTAATTCATAAATTACATTTAAAATGGAGGAAAGCAGATGGCAATGACCATGGCAGAAAAAATACTGGCAAAAGCAGCAGGATTAAAAGAAACAGAGGCAGGTAATATTGTAATGGCCAATATAGATGTGGCTATGACTCATGATCTAACCGGACCGTTATCTGTGCAATCATTCCAGAAAATAGGAGTGGAAAAAGTATGGGATCCTGAAAAAATCGTGGTTCTTTTCGACCACCAGGTACCAGCAGACTCCCTGGAAGCAGCCCAAAACCATATATTCATGAGGGAATTCGTTGATAAGCAGGGAATAAACAATTTCTACGATGTTAAGGAAGGAGTTTGCCATCAGGTACTTCCTGAAAAAGGACACGTAATTCCGGGGGAAGTGATTGTAGGAACCGACTCTCACACCTGCACCCATGGGGCATTAGGGGCATTTGCTACTGGAATTGGATCAACAGATATGGCAATGGTATTTGCCACAGGAAAACTCTGGTTTAAGGTCCCAGAAACCATAAAATTTGAAATAGAAGGCAAACTAGGTAGGCATGTTTACTCCAAGGACGTGGTTTTAAACATAATTGGACAAATAGGGGCGGATGGTGCAACTTACCAGGCCTGTGAATTTGGAGGAGAAACAACCAGTAACATGTCGGTATCCCAGCGAATGGCACTGTGTAACATGGCCATAGAAATGGGGGGTAAAACTGGAATGGTGGAAGTGGATGATAAAACCATCCAATACTTGAAGGGACGAACCAACAAACCTTACCAGGCTTTCAAAACCGATGAAGATGCAGATTCCCTCACCACAATGTATGTGAATGTAAATGACCTGGAACCACAAATCGCCTGCCCCCACCATGTGGATAATGTAAAACCTGTGACTGAAGTAGAAGGAACACCCATAGACCAAGTATTCCTGGGGTCATGTACCAACGGACGCCTGGATGATTTACAAGTGGCAGCAGAAATCCTGAAAGGAAAACAAATATCTTCTGATGTCAGGATGCTGGTAATACCAGCCTCCCGCGAAATATACAGGCAGGCACTGGATCAGGGCTTGATGAACATATTCGTGGATGCCGGTGCCCTAGTATGCAACCCCTGCTGTGGGCCATGCCTTGGTGGTCACGTAGGACTCCTTGGGCCCGGAGAAGTAAGCCTCTCCACATCCAACCGGAACTTCAAAGGAAGACAGGGAAGTCCTGAAGCAGAAGTATACCTCAGCTCCGCTGCAGTAGCTGCAGCATCAGCACTCAAGGGAGAAATAACAGATCCAAGATAAAACACATCTGAACGATGATTTAAGTGTTATCAAAGGTTTGATCTATAAATTAAAATTTTAAATAAGATATTTGATCATTACACGATATTTAAAGGTGGTAATTATGGACAAAGTAATTAAAGGAAAGGTTTGGAAGTTCCCGGATGATGTGGACACTGATATAATTGTTCCCGGCAGATACTTGGTGTTAACTGGGGAAAAAGAACTTGCATCCTGTGTTATGGAAGGATGCGACCCTGAATTCTCACAGAAAGTAAAAAAAGGTGACATAATTGTTGCCGGGAAAAACTTTGGCTGCGGATCTTCACGTGAACACGCACCAATAGCCATAAAAGGGGCTGGAATATCTGCAGTGGTAGCAGAATCATTTGCCAGAATATTCTACAGAAACTCCACAAACATTGGATTGCTTCTTATTGAAGCCAAAGGTATTTCTCGTAATATCGAAGAAGGAGACGAAATCCAGATAGACATTGATAAAGGTGTTTTAAAGGATTTAACTAATTCCAAAGAGTTTGAAATAAAAGCGCTCCCTGATTTCATGATGGGCATTATGAATGAAGGAGGACTAATCAGCTACTTGAAAAACCATCTTGCCGAGATAAAGGATTATTAAAGATTTTTAATTGGAAAATTGAGATGAATTAAGGCGAATATTAAAAAAGATCAGGATAAAAATTTGGTGTTTAATATGTATAAAATAGCAGTGATACCCGGAGACGGAATTGGAAAAGAGGTTATGGAAGCAACGCTCCATGTTCTGGAAGTAGTTGATGTTGAATTTGATTACACATTTGCCGATGCTGGAGATGAGTACATGGAAAAAACAGGGGTGGCATTACCTCAAGAAACCGTGGACATAGTTAAAACATCTCAAGCGTGCCTGTTTGGTGCTGCAGGGGAATCAGCTGCCGATGTGATCGTTAAACTGCGCCAGGAACTTGAACTGTACGCTAACATCCGACCGGCAAAATCATATCCTGGTACAAAATGTCTTTTTGATAATGTGGACTTTGTCATAGTCCGTGAAAACACAGAAGGATTATATATTGGCCTGGAAGAGGAAACTGAGGAAGGAGCAACTGCTCTTCGAGTTACCACCCGAAAGGCCGCAGAGAGGATATGTAAGTATGCCTTTGAATATGCCAAAAAAACAGGCAGGAAGAAAGTAACTGCAGTGCACAAGGCAAACGTCCTCAAAAAAACTGATGGGCTTTTCAGGGATATATTCTACCAAGTAGCCAAAGATTATCCCGATATGGAACTGGATGACCGTTACGTGGATGCCACTGCCATGTTCTTCATCACCCGGCCAGAAATGTTCGATGTAATAGTAACCACCAACCTCTTTGGAGACATCCTGTCTGATGAAGCGGCAGGACTGGCAGGAGGCCTGGGATTGGCCCCTTCAGCTAACATTGGAGAAAATATTGGATTGTTTGAACCAGTGCATGGTTCAGCACCAGATCATGCGGGTAAAGGAACTGCAAACCCATCTGCCATGATTTTATCTGCAGTATTAATGCTGGATTACTTAGAAGAAAACGATTCAGCCCGAAAACTTGAAAATGCCCTGGTAAAAGTCCTGGCAGAAGGTAAAGCAGTAACCGGGGACTTGGGTGGTAATGCATCCACCATGGAGATGGCTGCAGAGGTCAGAAAGAAACTGGAAGAATAAAACAATCAGTTAAAACAATTAGTTAAGTAGGCAACCATATTTCATGCTTACTTTCATATATTCTTTTTAATTTCTCTTTTAATATTTCCATTTTAATTTCTCAGTTTTAATCCATTTTTTTTATTTAATTATTTCTTAAATTTTTATATACTATTTTAAACCATATTGATAATTAAATTTAAAGTAAATTTCAAGGTATATTATGAAAACAAGCGATGTTCGAAGGGATATTCCCTTACTTGAAGATGTCATATATCTAGATGCTGCCAGTACCACCCCTACGCCCCGACCAGTGGTAGATGCCATGTGTGATTATTTCTACAATTACAATGCCAACACGGGTAGAGGTGCTTACCAAATGGCAATCCAGGCCACTCAGAAATTGGATCAAGCACGGAATAATATTGCCAGATTCGTGAATGCTTATCCTGATGAGATTATTTTAACTAAAAACACCACAGAAGCCATAAACATGGTAGCACGTGGCCTTGAATTTGAGGAAGAGGATAACATTGTGGTTCCTAACATTGAACACCACTCCAACTTGGTGCCCTGGCTTAATCTACGTAGTAAAGGAGTGAAATTGAGGGTGGTAAAGGCAGATGAAAACGGAGTGGTTGATCCAGATTCAGTTGAAAAGGCAGTGGATGAAAACACACGACTGATAAGCATCACTCACATCTCCAATTCCATTGGTTCAGTACAGCCAGTGGAGGCAATCGCCCAGATTGCCAGTGAAAGTGGAGCGATGTACCTTGTAGATGCTGCCCAGTCTGCAGGACATAGGGGAGTTGATGTAAAAAAGTTAGGGGCTGATTTTGTTGCTTTCCCGGGACATAAAGGATTTTTAGGTCCAGTTGGAACCGGTTTCCTGTACTGTGCCCGAAATGTGCAGGAAAAATTGCGACCCCTTAACCTGGGCGGTGGAACAGTTGACCATGTCACTGAAGATAGTTTTGAACTCGCTGAAGCCCCTTATTGCTTTGAAGGAGGCACTCAAAATATTGCAGGATTTATAGGTCTGGGAGCTGCCCTAGACTACCTAATGAGAATTGGCATGTCTAGGGTGGAGAGGCACAGCCGCGAACTGACCAGGTTCATGTACCATAAGATACATGATCTGGAGAAGGTCACAGTTTACGGCAGTCCAGAAAATATTTATGGTATTGTTTCCTTCAATATAGATAATATAAACCCCCACGACCTGGCCAAGATACTGGACGAGAGTAGATCCATATGTGTCCGGAGTGGTTTTCACTGTGCAATACCATCAATGAAACATATAGGGGCTTATGAGGTGGGTGGAACCGTCAGGGCATCCATACATTACTACAATACTCGGGAAGAAATAGAAATATTGGCTGAGACTCTCAGAGAGGTTTCTAAATTCCTGGGATAATCAAGATTAAAGGAGACAAAAGAAATGACCAGACCTCAGTGGATAGCCATTTTTATAATAATAATCATGAGTACCAGCTCAATAGCTGCTATCATAGCTTATATATAAGTTTAAACGTGTAAAAAGATTCATACATGTTAACTGGCAGCTGTTAGAAGATTAAGATAAATAATTTATAAAATTTTTATCTAAAAAGTTTGAATTTAATCAACATCATCAAAAGTTTAGGGAGGCATTAAACATGGTAAAAGTAAGAATCGGTGCAGTAGTTGCAGAATTTAATTATGACATCACTCACATGATGTTAGAACTAGCTAAAGAACACGCTAAATTTTTAGAATCAGAAATAACAGAGGTAATAACTGTTCCTGGTGTTTTTGACATGCCTTTAGCTATAAAAAAACTATTAGAGCAGGATGATATCGATGCAGTGGTTACATTGGGAGCGGTTATCGAGGGTGCCACTTCCCATGATGAAATCGTGGTCCAGCATGCCTCCCGTAAAATCGCGGACCTGGCATTAGAATATGATAAACCTGTGGGGTTAGGAATCACCGGGCCGGGCATGACACGTCTTGAAGCTCATCAGAGGATAGATTATGCCAAACGTGCCGTTGAAGCCGTAGTAAAAATGACTGAACGGCTCAAATAGTTGGATAAATAGACCTATCCAATTATTCTATTATTTTTCAGAATAAGCTAAATCATAAAATAAACTAAATCATAGTATATTATTTGAATCAGATTTTTTTTGGAGGAATTTTATGGAAATACTCACCCCACAAGACTTAAAGGATAAATTCCAGGACCCATGGGTTGCACCCTACCAGAAAGTCCTCACCATGGTAGATGGTGACTTGGTGGAAATTGTGGAATACCACCCCTGCATCAGCGGATCCCAGTGGATGATCTACCAGTACCAGCACAGCAGTGACATAGTTCTAAACGCTAAAAGAGATGGTAATAAACATACATTCCTGGTGAAAACTGGTAAATCTAATTTAAGCCTTAAACCCAGTTTACACGCTGCGGGAATTGAAGAAGTCTCTGTTGAAGAAGATGAAGTTAAAGTGGTTCATGCTGGCCTGGCTGGTGCAGGTGTGGGGGCAGCTATGTGCAGAGGAATGGCTGAAGGAGTCAAAAGAGTAGAACTTCAGGATATTGGGGGTGGATCCAAGGTGGGAAGGGCTACTGTGGTCACACCCAGAATGGAAAAACTGGTTATTGGTATTGATGATACTGACACCAAAGATGAAGGAGCTACCTGGACCTTAGCTCATAACGTGGGTGCAGAACTTGCTAAACAGGGATATGAGTATTTGGATCACATCACAGTTCAACTTTACCCTCATAACCCCAATAAAACCCAGAACTGTGTTGCCATCGCACTGGTATTTGCGGTGAAACCTGGGGAAAAGGATGGTCTCATCCAGAAGGTAGTTAAATTACTGAAAAAAGACACTCTGTCTGATAAAACTTCTGTTGCTGTTCTTCAAGGTTTAAAGGTTCATCCTAAACTCCGTTCATACTCTGAGGCTGCTAAAAAATCCATGTTAACAGTGGAAGAAGCTGAAAAAGTGGCTGAAGATGTGGGAGTGGAACTGGTGGAGGTCACTGGTTCTCAGGGAAAAATTGGTGCATTGGCTGCTTTGGGAATGTACAATGATATTGAAGAGGCAGTAAAGGTTTATTACTGAGTTATACCCTAAATTTACTCAGGTATTTCTATTTTTACCATTTAACTCCTTATTATTCCCTTTATTTTTTTATCATTTTCTTCTTAGCACTGTATATACAATATTATTCCAGTTTCACCGGCTTATTGTTAATATTATTATTAACATTAAAATCCCATAATTTCAGCAATTCACTAAAAAAAGCAATCAACTAAAAAAATAAATTAATTTAAAAAAAATTAAGAGTTAAAAAATAAGTTAAGGGGGAAACTTAGGAGATAATTCAACTTTTAGGAATTCAACTGCTGGGGAAGTTGAAGTAGAACATTATTCCCTTATCGGAAGTGGGGAACTCCGCACCTGATTTGGCATCTCCGGCAATTTCCATCTTCACCACATTATTCCCTTTAGTCACCAAGAACGTTTTTTGGGAACTGTTATTATCCACGTGGATAGTTTCATACAGATAACCATTCACATAAATCCTATAGGTCCCATCTTTAAGTATTCCTGTAGTTGTGGCTATTTTCTGATTGTTCAGATACAGATTGATAACTTTAGCGTCACTTACCGTGTTTTTAAGTACAAGACCCTGGGTAACAGTCAAATTGGACGTGTTCAGTGGAATTGCTTTCTCGGCGTAAAGATCCTTAAAGTAATTACGCAGATCCGTATCTCTGATAACATCCCTTACGTTAAGTCCCAATGTAGTTCGGGCATTATACGGTATCCGTATTATACTATCCTCGCCAGGAATGGTCTGATTCAGACTATAACTCTGCCCCCCAATGATAATGGTGTCTCCATACCCCAGTTCCAATGTATTTAATGCATCCTGTGGTATTCTAATGGTTGTGAATTCATTTTCCAGAGCACTATCCACAGTATAGGGGCCCCTTATATCAATGGTCTGGTTTTCCACGGGTTGCTTCCAGAATATAACATTCCTGGCTGCAGGTTCAATGGATATCTTACCTTCATCCACGTGCACCGAGCCCAGCATGGTAAAGAGCACCGCAAACATGATGAGTGCGGAGACTATCAGGGGCGAATGCATGTAAAAAAATGATTTAAGATTCCTAGACTTACCATCTGGCCTTAAAATAGTTTTAATTGACGCCCTGATGATCTTAATGATATAGTAGGCGGCAATTATAATTCCAGTTATTATTATGCCTGTTCCAAGGTACAATGCCAAGTATGAAGGGCGGATTCGGATGAAGAATACAAAGAAAAATCCTAATGTTATCAGTGAAAGGCCTAAAACAGCCATCCTGATGGATCTTCCCAGGGTGTCGATCATGGTTATCCTACCATAACTGTTGGCTCGATCCACAATGGTACGTACCACTTCAGTGGCCACGATGTTCAGTTCGTACAGGGAAGACATTGAATGGCTAATGTTACCAATATCCACCTCTTTAACCCGTGCTCCCATTACATCGGCGTCCAGTACAATTCCCACATCCACACCATAATCATCCTCCAGCTGGATGTTACTCAAGAATGATCTTTTAGCGGCAAACTGACCACTCAGGGGCTGTTCAAACTTGATTTCAGGGAAAAAAAAGCTTAAAAGAGGTTTGGCTGTTAACTCTGTAACTCGGCCGGCTTCTCTTTTGAATTTGGTCTTGGTGACATCTGCTTCACCATTGAGGATGGGCTGGATCATTTTGTCCACCTGTTTAGGGACTAATTTCTGGAGATCAGCATCAATAAATGCTACTATATCTCCTTTAGAGTTTTTAAACCCGGTTTTTATAGCAGCACCTTTTCCTCGATTCTTGGTATGGCTTATAACTATGGCTCCTGCTTCTTTTGCCACCTGTTCAGTGGCGTCCAGAGAACCATCGTTAACCACGATGATCTCGTCAACATAATTAAGTGCTTTAACAGTTTTAATAACGCTGTCAACTGTTTTTTCTTCGTTATAAGCTGGTAATATGACCGAAACGGTCATTGGTTTTTTTGAACTCCTGGGTTTCACCGAAGCGATGAACAGGACAAATAATAGAATAATCCAATACACTTATGTTACACCTCTATTCCTATACCTTCTATTACCTAAACTAACTTATAAGATTATATAAGGTTTCTCCTTTTATAAGGTCTATTTAACTAAAACTTTTATTATCAGTTTATACATATTATTATGTACATAAGGGTCGCATTGATACCTAATTGTATACGATACTAAAAAGTGAGGTTTATAATGGAACCAAAGGTTATGATTATACTAGGTAGTGCTTCAGATTTTAAAATTGCCGAAAAAGCGACTGCAATTCTGGAAAAGCTGGGAATCTACTATGATCTCAGGGTGGCCTCAGCGCACCGTACCCATGAAAAAGTAAAAAATATTGTTTTAACAGCAACAGAAAGTGGAGTGGAAGTTTTTATAGGAATTGCGGGGCTATCTGCTCATCTTCCAGGTATAATGGCAGGTATTACTCATAAACCTGTTATAGGGGTCCCAGTAGAGGTTAAAGTGGCTGGGCTTGATGCTCTTTTCGCCTCAGTTCAGATGCCATTGGGGGCGCCAGTGGCAACTGTAGGTATTGATCGGGGTGATAATGCTGCTATATTGGCCGCTCAGATAATAGGTATTGGAAATGCCGATGTTCGGGAAAGATTATCCTCTTTCCGTAAAGATTTCTATTCAAAAATAGCCGGAGATGAGGAAAAACTTTTCCTCCAGATGAAGGGGAAATACTATTCTAAAATCAACCCTAATCCGGATAAGCAGGAAGAAATAAAATTAACAAATGAAAATTTGGTGGGGACAAAAAATAAGATCACAACCCATCCTGGTAAAGTTAGGGATAGGACTATCCGTCCTCAGGTGGCAGTGATATCTGGAAGTTACAGTGACATAAAGGTGGCTAAAAAGACTACTATGTTCCTGGATAAACTTAACATAACTTATGACTCTTCAGTTGTCTCACCAGTCAGGTCTCCTGATAAATTTGAGAATTTCCTCAAAAGAAATAAAGATGCCCAGATTTTCATTGCCATATCTGGCCTTTCAGCCCATGTAACCGGGGCAGTGGTAGCTTACACTGAAAAACCAGTTATAGGGGTGCCATGTGCAATTAAAATGGGTGGTATGGATGCCCTTTTATCCATGGTTAACATGCCACCGGGAGTTCCAGTAGCCACCATGGGCGTGGACGCAGGGGGTAATGCAGCCCTGCTTGCTGCTGAAATGTTGGGTATAGGTGATTTACTGATAAAAAGAGATTTGCTTAGATTTAAGGGCAATATTAACTGTAAAAGATGACGAGTTACTTTTTTAAACTCAATAATTTACAAAATATTTTTTTTTAAAGGAAATTCCGGAATATTTCAACAGGTTACTATTTCCCTTAAAAGGTCAATATTTTCAAATAAAAGGTTATTATTCTATTAAAAGGTCATTATTTTCAATAAAGTTCATTATTCCCTTAAAAGGTTATTGTTTACCATTCTTATTCAAAATAATAAATTAATTGTTAAATAAATTAATTTGCAGGTATTAGATGTTCAATGCAGATTTTTTACTTCCTGTATGTATTAATTACACAAATTGGTGCAATCAAATAATATCACTAAACTGATTATGTATCCATGATTATGTATCCATAAAATATATTCCAAATTAAGTCCCAATATATTCATAAGATTAAATAACGATTTACTGTGACTTTATGAAACAAAAGAAAAACAAAAGGGTGAAAGGGAGTTGTTCCACAAGCAAACTTTCATGCCCCGCAAATTATATCTGGGGCGGAATACTCCTAATATTCCTGATAACTTTTATTATAACTACTACTATCAAATGAATCAGTTGGTGGAATCATGAAAGAATTCTTAAAAACTCTTGAAAAAGACCTTAACACCATTAAAATTGGGGAAGAGGTTTCAATTAACCTTAAAGTGGCTGAATTTCTGAAAAAAAATCCTAAAGATACCATCATAATGGAAAACATCCGTGAATCAGACATGAAAGTCGTGTCTGGGATATGTAACACCCGTGAAAAGATTGCCAGAGCTCTAAACACAGATGTAGCAGGGATTACTCAGAGAATAATGGGGGCAATTAATAATCCTATGCCAATCAGTGATTGTAAAAGTGTGCAAGATAGTTTTGATGTTTCTAAACCAGCTGATCTTTCTGAAATTCCCATATTAACTTATTATTCTCGTGATGGTGGGCCTTACATCACTTCTGGGGTGATAATTGCCAAGGATCCTGAAACTGGCGTTCGTAATGCTTCTATCCACCGCATGCTCGTTCTGGGTAAAGACAGGTTAACTGCCAGGATCGTACCCAGACATCTTTATACTTACCACCAGAGGGCAGAAGCACTTGATGAACCTTTAGAAGTGGCAATTGCCATTGGAATGCATCCTGCCACCCTTTTAGCCACAACAACCTCTGTCCCCATAAACGTGGATGAACTGGAAGTGGCCAACAATTTCCATCAGGGAGAAATGAATCTTATAAAATGTGAAACTGTGGATCTGGAAGTTCCTGAATGTGAAATTCTCTTAGAGGGGAAGATGTTGCCTCATGAAAGAGCGGAAGAAGGACCATTTGTGGACCTGACCGATACCTATGATGTGGTGCGAATGGAACCGGTGATTGAACTGGACCGGATGCATTATCGTCACGATTCAATGTACCATGCTATAATGCCAGCTGGTTTCGAGCATAAACTCCTTCAGGGTCTTCCACAAGAGCCAAGGATTTTCAACGCAGTTCAGAACACTGTACCTACTGTGAAAAATGTAGCTCTCACTGAAGGGGGTTGTTGTTGGCTTCACGCAGCAGTATCCATTCAGAAACAGACTCAAGGGGATGGGAAAAATGTTATAATGGCTGCTCTGGCAGCTCATCCTTCATTAAAGCACTGTGTGGTTGTTGATGAAGATGTTGACATCTTTGATGTTGAAGATGTGGAGTACGCCATTGCTACTCGAGTAAAAGGTGATGAAGACATATTAATCATTCCTGGAGCTCGTGGATCATCCCTGGACCCTTGTGCCAAACCAGATGGAACAACCACCAAGATAGGAGTGGATGCCACCAAACCACTGGACAAACTTGAGAAATTTGAGAGGGTTAGTTTCTCTAATTAGGTATTTAATACTAATTCTACCTTTTTTTAGATTTTTTTAATTAATAGCCTTAATTAATAGCCTTAATTAATAGCCTTAATTAATAGCCTTAATTAATAGCCTTAATTAATAGCCTTAATTAATAGCCTTAATTAATAGCCTTAATGTAATAGCCTTAATGTAATAGCCTTAATGTAATAGCCTTAATGTAATAGCCTTAATGTAATAGCCTTAATGTAATAGCCATTTTTTTAAATCGCTATTTTTAATTAGCCCTAATTAGCCATTTTTAATTATATCTTTTTTTCAATTAATGGTCCGGTGAAGTTTTATAGGGGTTAATGAATTTTATCAATTATATGAAAATATATTAAAGCTTAATTTCGATTTTTGCCCCACAACTGGGACATTCCTTATTTTTCTTCAAATTATTGGACTCAACACTAAATCCCTCCCGGTGAATGAGGAGTTCTCCACAATCCGGACATTTGGTGTTTTCCCCATCACTCCCTGGAACGTTCCCTACATAAACATATTTTATACCTGCTTCTCGGGCCATTTCGTGGGCTTTTTCCAGGGTTCCTACCGGAGTGGGTGGCACCTGGTTCATTTTGTAATGGGGATAGAACCGGGTTAAGTGTAGAGGTATGTTCACATCTACATCAGCCATAAATTTCACCAGTGATTGGAGGTCTTCTTCAGAATCATTGTAGCCAGGTATCACCAGGTTGGTGATTTCTAGATGAATGCCCTTATCATGCATTGCCTGAATGTTTTCCAGCACAGGTTCCAGACGGGCCTGGCACAGTTCTCGGTAAAATTTATCAGACATCCCCTTCAAATCCACGTTGGCTGCATCAAGATGAGGTGCAATTAGATCAAGAGATTCCGAACTCATGTAACCATTGGTAACGTAAACTGTTTTCAAATCATTTTTATGGGCCAGTTTTGCAGAGTCATATGTGTATTCGAACCACATGGTGGGCTCGTTGTAGGTCCATGAAATGGACTGGCAGTTATTATCTTTTGCCATCTTTATGGCCTCTTCAGGGGGGATATCCCTGGTTCCGATTTCCTCAAGATCTGCCTGTGATATGGACCAGTTCTGGCAGTAAGGACAGCGGAAGTTGCATCCAATGCTTCCCATGCTAAATGATAGACTGCCGGGATAAAAATGGAAAAGGGGCTTTTTTTCAATGGGGTCTACTGCCACTGAGGAAGCCGAAGCATAATTCAGGCTGTACATGGTGCCATTATCATTCTGTCTCATCCCGCAAAAACCAGTTTTACCATTGGATATAACACAGCTACGATTACAGACATGGCAATTAAGAACTCCATCCAGCTTTTCATAAAGTATGGCTTCCTTTTTCATATTATAAACCCCCATTTATTGGAAATGTTTTTAAATAATAGGGATAGTTCTTACTTTGAAGATAAGCTCTTAAAATTCTGAGGATAGTATTAAAATTCTTGGATAACTTATTAAATGGATAACTTATTAAAATTATTTGAGTCTATAAAAATTCTTGAGATGGGCTCATAAATTAAAATCACCTTTATTTATTTACAAAGTGCTGGTAACCTTTCCCTTCTAATATATTTGTTTTACCATCTTTATCTATTATTTCCATCTTACCAGAATCTGTCACCACTCCAACCTGATGAAGCCTGAATTCATCTTTTAAATGTTCGAATTCATCTTTTTCAATGGTTAAAAGAAGTTCAAAGTCTTCACCATAATAAAGGGCGAAATCAAGGGGGTCCTGATCTAATGCAGCAGCCAGTTCTTCCACTTCAGGAGTAATGGGGATCATGGTTTCAAAAAGAGTAATTCCCGCGCTGTTTTTGGAAGCTTCCAACAATTCACCCACTTCACTGGCCAGACCATCGGTTATATCAGTGGCAGAAGTCACTGCACCAGTATTTGCCAGTGAAATTCCTTCTTTTAGTCTGGCATGAGGTTGGATGGCCTTTTTATGGATGAATTTCAGGGTGGAAGTTTTGAGTTCCTTTTTAAGATTTTCCTTTACTAATGGTGGTGATAATAAAAATTCAAATCCTGCTGCTGCCACACCCAAGGGGCCGGTAACCGCCACCACATTCCCTGGCCGTGCACCTTCCTTCATGAGAACTTTGTTTTTATATGCTATTCCTAAGCAGGTTCCACTGAGGATTAACTCATCTGCTTGGTTGGTGTCACCACCCATAAGGCCCATTTCATAATCCTGGCATGATTTGAGCACACCCTCCATTATACCATCAAATTCATTAAGGGGAAGATCCTCTGGTAAACCCAGAGACAGCATAAAACCAATGGGTTTGGCTCCCATGGCTGCCAGGTCACTGACATTAACTGTCACTACCTTCCTACCCATATCTTCTGGGCTCATATCTGACGGGAGGTGACTTGATTCCAGTAAAAGGTCAGAAGTAACCACTAGATATTTATCACCCAGATCAATGAGGGCAGCATCGTCACTGAGACTTTTAAAATAAAATTCATCAAAAAAAGGAGAATTAGGTTGAGAAGCACGACTCCGGGATAGAAGTCGTTTAATAAGGTTTTTCTCACCAATATTGGATATTTTAAGATTTTTTGGATGTTTTGAATCTTGAGAAGGCATCATCTTTAAAGGGCTTCTTTAACCCTGTCCTGTATTATGGAAACGATTTTTGGATCGGGGCCCAGGGGATCGGTGTAGATTATCTCCCCGTGAAAATGAATTTCCTCTGTTTCCCCGTGGTCGTGGCTGTGTCCATGCTCATGGCTGTGTTCATGAGTTTCATCACCATTACCCAATCCTAGAATACGGGGGATGTCTTCTGTTGTGTGCACTCCTGGAGCCAGGAACACAGGGGTTACCACTATTTTTTCCACACCCATTTGGGCTAGTTTATTGATGGATGATGGAATAGAAGGTTTGTTCATGTTCATAAAACCTACTTCAACAGGATGATCACTTTCCTGTCTGTAAATCTCTGCTAACTGGCTTAGAACATCTTTACCATAGGGTAGTCGGCTGCCGTGGCCCACTAACACGATCCCTACATTACTGTTTGAGTTTGAATTTGTAACCATAGGATATAACTCCTTCTGCGCCTTCTTCTCTGATTTTCCGGAATACTAACTCTACTTCCTGACCTATTTCAATGTCATCTGTGTTACAATCCACTATTTGACTGGTAATTTTGGCTCCTTCTTCCAGTTCAATAATAGCCACAGCATAGGGTGATATATTTTTGAATTCATCTGTTGGTGTGTGAATAACAGAGTAACTCATAATCTTTCCATTTCCGCTGAATTTTATGGGTTCTAATTGTCCTTTCCGTCTGCATTTAGGGCAAATCACCCTCATGGGGAAAAATACTTCGCCGCATTGTAAACACTTTGATCCGATGAGATTATATCTTTGGGAGATGTGACGCCAGCCTCTTACTATATCTTTCATTTATAATACCTCGCTAAGATTTTAATTGTGTTGGTTATGGTTTAGCTGAAAAAATTCAGTTATTCTAATTCAGATTTTATAATTTGATCTAATTCTTATAATCTAATTCTTATAAATCCTTATATATTTCTGATGTTTTTATATGTTTTATGATTGGGATGGTTCCTGATCTAGATAGATGATAGGGATATTTCTTGAAGATCATGGATATTTTGAATTTATGAGGAATTTTCAAATTATGATGATATTCTAATGTGTGATGATATTTTTGTTTGAACTTTTTTTCTCTATCCTATTTTACTGGGGGATAATATAATTTTTTGTTTTAGAAATAACTTTATATTGTATTACTTTTTATATATTAAATAATAAATTTCTGGGGTCAACCAAGAATGGAACAACATCGTGAATTAGGCTTAAGTTGACACTAAAAAAATAAAATAGGCTATATTATGAATAATAATGGCTATGTGATGAGTTTATCTTCATTTTTTCTTATTTTGCCTGCTGTTTTGCTGTTGACTGTATTGGTAGACATGACTGTGGATCAAACCAATATCCAGCAAGACACCTTGAACTCCCAAGATGTTATAGGTGTTACCACGGATCTGGAAGCAAATTTACCATTGATAGGAAGGGAAGTGCTTAGAGATAAGTCTTTGGAGGTTATACATAGTGGAAAACCACTTTCAAACAGTAGAAGAGAGGTTAAGGAAGAATTACAGAACAGAATGAATAATTTTTGTTCAAGATTCAATGGTAATGGCATGTTGGTGGAGTGTAAAATATTGAAGGTGGATAACGGTTTTGATCCATTTTGTGTGGAAGTAAAATCAAGGTGTACTGTTAGTAAGGGCACCCTGAAACATCAGGTAAATCTTACTCAGAACATTTCTCTTGTCAATGGGTCATTCCCTATTTATGATCCACTGCCATTCATCAAGTGCAGGAACTATGGAGGTGCAACCATAAAAGGAGACAGGATATACTATGGTTCCAGCCTGGAAAAATATCTCAAATCAAGGGGGGTCGAAAATTTTGAAGCATATGAAAATGCCACATCTGCGTTATCCATAAAAAAATGCCCATACGATCCTTACACTCTCCACGGAGACACAGATGAACTCGTAAACCTGAAAAATTGCATTGATAACGGATTTTATCATGAAAGCAATGACGGTTCTTGTTTCCTCTGCAGACTGGAGGGGAAGGGTACCTGCCCCCATAATGGTATCGAAACCTTCATCACACCCGCACCGTGTGTCAATACCTTATTTTCAAATCTCTCTGGTAATGTTTTGATGTTAAATAATTCATCAACTGCTCCCAGTTCTGTGGATCATGTTATTTTCAATGACACGGGCTCCAACGGGACCTACTCTGGCTGTAGACTCATCTACTTTAACAACGGAACCCACAATTTCCAACTCTATCTGGACAATGCCCATAGACAAAAATATGGATTGCCCACTTTTTAGATTGAATAAGGACTTCTAAATTGAAATTAAGGATATTGAATGATTTCTGTGATAAATATGTCTAAAAATCAATTTACTGAAGATAAGCGGGGAATGGTATTTTCCATGGATTTAATGCTGGCTCTTGTGATAATAACCGTCATATTAGGAGTTTCAGCAGATGCACTGGATATTGTTGGTTCAAAAATGGAGGATTATGCCTATGGAAATTCTTTGGAAAGAATTACAATCTCCGGTGCAGATATGCTGGTGAAAACACCTGGATCTCCAGAAAATTGGGATGAATTATATGATTTGGGTGGGGTTACACCGGGATTGGCTGATATGAACGCGACCGATGTGAAAACTCATGCAGATGTCATAAGTATCCGGAAGATAAACCGCCTTAAAGAAAGTTATGATGAATTAATGGTGGGCCATGTACTTCCCTCATATTGCAAATCAGCTATGGCGATCTACCCCGTAAACACATCTTCAGAACCAATATACGTAAAAAATATGAGTGGAAACCCTGATTCTACAGAAATAATGGTGGAAAACCGTACAGTTCTTTGCAATTACTTTGATACCAGTATACTGGTCTTTATCAATGCTCAAGACTCCTCTCAATTGTCCCAACAGAAACAGTTGGGGGAAAAATGTCCACATTACGGTGTTAATGGAAATATGTCACATTCAAATGTGGATTACAGAAACCGAAAAGCAGGATGGATATGTTACCCTTTTCGAGTAAATCAAACAATGTTGAATTCAACTGATTTCTATATAATGACTGATCCGGATCGTGTAAAAGACCCATCAGCAGTTTGGATGATGGACCGACCAGAAAACCTAACAGAAAATGTTCAATTCTTCCAAAACAACCCAATCCCTGTTAATGGTAAAATAAAAGAAATTATGGGCAATAACAGTACTGTTGTGCTTTGGTTGCATGTATATTCATCTGGAAATCTGGATAATATTTTTAATACTTATCTAGCTGGATTTCCTAAGGGAACTCCTTCTGAAAAGGTTAAAATTCAATATTTGAGTCCTCAAGCTTGCTATTTTGTGTTTAAAGTATGGGTTTAATCCTCCTTTAAATGGAATATGTGTATAAAATTATGGAAATTTTTAATTCAATAAATTGATCTTAATCAAACAGAATAGATTTTTTTAGATACGGATCGATTTCTTGGATAATTCCTAATTAATCTCAAAGAATTCCATTTTTAAAATTTATTAATTTCTTATTTTAATTATGGGGTTATATTCGGGATTTTTAAAGTTATAAAATCTTTAAAACACGGTTTAAATAACCTCAATAATCCTATGGTTATTTGGGTAATCTTCCAAAAAATAAGAACAATCTGGGTAATCTTCCAACATCTTTATAAGTAGTGTGGTAAGATACTAAGTATAAGAACATATTTGTGGTGAATTTGAAATGGACGAAATAGACTCGGAAATTATTCGTTCCCTGGTCAAGAACTCAAGGATAACCCTCTCCCAAATGTCAAAGGAGATAAACGTACCTGACGCAACCATCTCTAACCGGCTTAAAAAGCTGGAAGAAACTGTGATCAAGCAATACACTCTGATCCTGGACACTGATGCAACTGGCTTAAAAGTCACTGCCATTATTATAATCCAGACAGAGTCAGAAAAACACGAAAACGTGGAAGTAGAACTATCAAAACTGGAAGAGGTCTCTGAAGTTTACAGTGTATCTGGAGAATATGATATCCTCACTAAAGTATGGGCTCACAGCATTGAAGAGCTCAACAAGATAGTTACCAGTAAAATACGCCAGATTGATGGTGTTGAAGATTTAACAGAGATGATTGTAATGGAACGTGTTAAAGAAGGAGTTATACCTCCAATCTGACCAACTAAATGACCCACTGATCCCAGGAGGTGAGAGAAATGTACCTAAGTGATTTAATAAAAAAACCAGTGCTAGACCCAAGTGGAGAAAAAATAGGGAAACTGAAAGATGTGATAGTATCATCCGAAACCACATACCCCATAATAAAAGCAATAGCAGTGAATACTTCAGGAAAAACCGTAAAAAATGTTCCCTGTAAATGTATTGAGGATATAGGAAAAAAAATCACCCTAAAAACACCAATCAACGACATTAAAGCGTATACAATCTTAGATAATGATATTAAACTTATTACTAATGTTTTAGACCGACAAGTGGTTGATATTGAGGATAAAAAGATCAGACGAGTTAACGATCTCAAGTTATCAGCTAAAAATGGCTATTATCATGTTATTGGTGTTGATATCGGTATTCACGGTATTTTGAAAAGATTAAGTTTAACTCGCATTGCCAAACCTCTGGGTATAGATTCAAGGGAAGATCTCATCTCCTGGAAAGATATTGATGCATTGAACAGTGATTATTCTAATTTAAAACTTAAAGTCCCTAAACAAAAGCTTAAAAAGCTTCACCCTGCAGATATAGCAGATATAGTGGACCAACTGGGACTTAATGAATCTATAACAATTTTAAATTCTTTGGATGATGAAGCAGCTGCTGACACCTTGGAGGAAGTATCTCCGGAAAGGCAAGTTATACTCCTGGAAGGGATGGAAAGCCAGCGGGCAGCTGAACTTTTAGATGAAATGTCTCCAGATGATGCAGCCGACCTTCTCGCTGATTTACCTGATGATAAGGCAGAAGAACTACTGGATCTCATGGAACCTGAAGAATCAGAAGACCTGCGTAAACTACTTGAATATCCTGAGAACACTGCAGGTGGAGTAATGACCACTGAATTTGCTGCTGTGGAAGAGGACCTCACTGCTCAACAGGTCCTGGATTCACTTCGAGAAATGGCTAAAAACGTTGAAACCATTTATTATGTGTATGTTCTTTCAAAAAGTGGTGATTTAGTGGGAGTAGTTTCTATAAGAGAAATTTTACTTTCTGATCCAGACATGAAAGTATCGGATTTCATGCAGCCGGATGTTATTGAAGTGGATGTACTGGAAGATCAGCACGAAGTCGCCCAGAAAATTGCCAAGTATAATTTGATAGCCCTGCCTGTCGTGGAAAAAGATAAAATGAGGGGTATAATCACAGTTGATGATGCAATAGACATTGTTTTACCTACCGCCTGGAAAAAACGAGTTCCCCGGATGTTCGGAAGATACTGTCTGGAATAATTCCAAGGAGGCTTAATTATGGATTATTCAATTTTTCGCAGGATATTCAAGAGCCCGGTCATTATCAGCTTTATAATATTCCTTTCAGTAATGGGGCCCGGAATTATCACTGCCAACGTGGACAATGATGCCGGAGGAATCACCACTTACTCCCTGGCCGGTTCACAGTTTGGATACGATCTTCTGTGGACTTTCATCCCCATGATTATAGCACTGGCAGTGATCCAGGAAATGGGGGTGCGTATGGGTATAGTTTCCGGAAAAGGCCTGGCAGATCTGATACGAGAGAAGGTGGGCATTAAACTCACCTTCATCATGATGATTGCCCTGCTTCTGGCTAACTTTGGAAATGTTTTGGCTGAATTTTCTGGTATAGCCGTAAGTACCGGTATATTCAACGTTCCCCGGTTCATAGCCCTGCCACTGGCAGCCTTTTTTGTATGGCTCCTGGTGGTTAAAGGAACCTACAAAAGTGTGGAAAAAGTATTCTTACTGGCTTCAGCACTTTATTTCTCCTATATCATTGCTGGATTTCTGGCACAACCAGACTGGGGATTAGCAGCCCAGAGCATGATAATGCCCCAGATAAGTTTGAATGCTGCCTACATAACCATGGTGATCGGTCTGGTGGGAACCACCATCGCACCTTGGATGATGTTTTACATACAGTCCTCGGTGGTGGAAAAAGGAATCAGCTTAAAAAACCTCAAATATTCCAAGATGGACGCAGTGCTGGGAGCTATAGTGGTGAATATCGTGGCCTTTTTCATTGTCATTGCCTGCGCAGCCACCATACATCCCACCGGTATCCAGGTAAATAATGTGGCTGATGTTTCCATGGCACTGGCTCCACTGGCAGGCCAATACGCAAGCATCCTATTTGCATTAGGATTTTTAAACGCATCACTATTTGCAGCCAGCATACTACCACTTTCAACTGCTTACTATGTGTGTGAAAGTCTGGGATTTGAGGCAGGAGTATCTAAAAGCTTTAGGGAAGCTCCCATATTCCATGGCTTATATTTAGGACTAATTGTACTGGCAGTGCTTATAATCCTGATTCCTTCCGTTCCCCTACTGTCTATCCTTTACCTCTCTCAGGTGGCAAATGGTCTGCTTCTGCCATTTGTACTGATATTGATGCTCTTAATCATAAATGATAAGAAAATCATGGGCGAACATGTAAACAGCAAATTATTTAACATTATAGCCATTTTAACAGTGATAATTGTAATGGGACTGAGTATTGGACTGGTGGTAACTTCATTGCTTTGATACTTTCCCTTACTCTTTGATACTCATTTTTTTAAACATTTTTTTTAAATAAATAAGTAAATGTCTTTAGAAATGTTGGGTAAATAAGAATGGTAAATGTAATAAAAAAGCTATATATGAATTGAATGGCTGTTAATAGTGAACTACTGGACTTAAATGAATTAATAGTTTATATGATGGATAAAAGATTAATACGGTTTTCAGTATATGGAATTTTATGGATTATGTGGAATATGGATTATATGGAACTAGATGAGATTAACTGGTGAAATAAAAGAGCCTATTATGAAGATTATAAAAAGATTAAAAAAGAATATGGGATCCTAGAATAATTGGGGCTATGTTTTTAATTTTCCAGTTATAACCACAACTTCTTCGAAGAAATGCTTTTCACTGGCAGTTATCGATGCATCCATGTCCATTTCATTTAATTTTTTTAGGGTTTTATCATTATCAGATAAAGAAGATTGCACCAGCTGCACTGTTCCCTCAGGATTAAGGTGATCAATTAATTCATCCAGAAAACGGTCTATGACTTTTCTACCATCTGCACCACCGTCCCATGCAGCTTCCAATTCATCCTCAACCCTTTCATCTTCTGAAGTGGGAAGGTAAGGTGTATTGAATAATATCAGATCGAATTTCTCATCAGAAACCGGTTCAAACAAGTCTCCTTGTTTAATTTCCACGTTATAAGCCTTGTTGTTGATAATATTGTGGGTGGCACATTTAATGGCATGGGGATTGATATCAGTTGCTACAACTGTCCTGCATTGTCTGGAAACAGTTATTGTCACAATTCCAGTCCCGGTTCCTATTTCAAGCACCCTGTGTTTTCTTTCCACTTGAAGGTTTTCTGCAAGGAGAAATGTATCTTCAGCAGGTTCGTATACATCAGGGTGGGTTTTGTAATGAATTCCATTGTAATCTAACATTTTAATCCTCTAAGTAAGTAGCTTGATCCGTATGAATTTATATCCTTATGAACTAGGAATTAAATGATTTTAAAGGTATTTTTAGTATATATAATATTTTTAATATTCTTTTATTTTTAATAGTTTTAATAAAGTTAATTGAGTTATAAGGGGTCTTTGCTTATTCTTTCACGGATTCCAAACCTTCCAGAGCAGCTGGAAGGCAATCCAGCACATTTGATAATCCTGAAAGATGAAGGTTCATAACCACTGCTCCTAAAATCTCGTCCCTGGATGCTCCCTGACTTTTTGCCATCTGGGCATGCATTTTAACTCCCATCGAGTTATGGTTAGCAGTTTGGATGGCTATATTAACCAGTTGTTTGGTTTTGGGATCCATTCCTTTAAGAGAACGCTGAGCATCCACAAGGTCATTGAAACGTCCTGCTAATTCCGGAAATTCATTCTGGAATAGTAGAAAAGGGTTTATCGCAGTGCTGTTATTACCTTCTTTGGTTCCATCCTTCCCGGTTCCATCCATATCAGTATTGTTTATTTCACCCATTTTTTTCATCATATCCCTCCATTAACTCTTTAAGTTCTCTGGAAATAGTTAAAATTTCTTTCTCGTTCAACTTAAATACCCTTTCCTCAGTGAGTTTAGGATCCAGTTTCAAAATTAGATCCCGGACAGTAGTCCGATCCAGGTTTAGGTTGGATATTTCATGGAAAGATTGAAGTAAAGCCTTTCCTGATTTCTTTTTTTTATGCTGGAACAATGCTCTGCAAGTATTAGCAAAGAATTTATCAGCATGAGGATTTTTTTGGGGCACTAACTTGATTACAGCCGAGGAAATTCGGGGCGGAGGTAGGAAAGCATTCTTGGGAACATTAAAAAGAAGTTCTGTGTGTGTGCACAGGTTCATCATCACTGACAGGCGGGAATAATTGGATTTCCCTGGTTGGGCTACCATTCTCTGGGCGAATTCAAGTTGATACATTAAAATAGCGTAATCAAAGTTGTAATTGAGGAGTTTGAAGGTTATAGGGGATGATATCTGGTAGGGTAAGTTGGATACTACTTTGTTAAAATAAGGGAACTCCATTTTTGTAGCATCACCCTCCAAAACTTCCACATTGGATATTCCCCGTTCCCGGAGCCTCTCCCTTAGAACCCGAACGATTCGTTTATCCTGCTCAAAAGCAACTACTTTAGCGGATTTTTCAGCCAGGGGGACTGTTAATGTGCCAATACCCGCTCCGATCTCCAGAACTACATCAGAATTATTTAGCTGGGCATTTTCGATAATTTTGGCCAAAATATGATCATTGGTGAGGTAATTTTGGCCTTTCCTCCGATCTAACCTTATCTGATGCTTTTTTAACAGTTGGGAGGTTTCTTGTGCCAACATTTCCTTAATCTTCAAATTCCTATATTATTTAAAAAAAGGAATTTAGTTTAAAAAATAATTTAAAATTTCCGTTTTGGAGGTCTGGTGAATAGAATGTATTTCTTTTTACCCTTTCTATCTTCAGCAGCTTCCAGTTCCAGATGAATTCTTTTAGCAATGAGCTTCACCGGGTCAGATAACATGGGGACTCGTTTTTTCACATCCTCAAAGTCCTGGAAAGGTGCTTCTTTCCGGGCCTGTATAATGTCCCACATGTGCTTTTTACCAATACCTGGCAGTAATTCAATTTGGTGCAGACGGGTGGATATGGGGCCTGCTTCATTGAAGAATTGGATAAATTTATCTTCTTTTTCCTTTATAATTTCTTCAATGACATAATTTACCTCGATTCTGGCAGTTGAAGTCATTTTGTTAAAGGGTAACCTACGGTTAACCCTGGCAATTTTGTCTCTTTTCCCTGCTCCAATGTAAACTTTTTCATGAATATCCAGGTTTACATTTTCCTTTGGTGTTAATTCTAACAGGGTGAATTCTTCTGTACCAATTGCCTGAGCCACAGGTTTACGTTTATAGGAACTTGATCCCTCTTTAACATAACCCAGAGGTAAATAGTCCAAAATAATAGCATAATCCTCCATTTGACCACCCTGATAATATTATTATAATTTTAATATTACATTAATTCGTTCACTAACAAAGCGAAACTTCAGCCGATGTCCATATCCCATAAACGGTTAATAGGTAATAATTCAAAGGAAAAAGGGTTTTAAAAAGTTTTTTATTCTTCTTCCCTGTATTTACTAACTATTTTAAGTATATTCTCCATTTCTTCCTTTTTATGGGATCCCCGTTCCTTGGCGAAAATAAGTCTCATGTCATCCATATCTTCTGGCATGACATCTGCTATTTTTATGGCCTGGGTCTTTTTGATGATCTCTTCCAGTTCACCAACCAGCTTCTCTGCATTATCCACGGATATTTTGGAGAATTTGGTGACATGATCCAGGGCCAGATTCTGTTCATAACTGAGTTCATGAACGGTTTCTCGCTCTTCTAGGAGTGGTTTAACTTTAACCAGGGGTATTGGATCGGTTTCAAGAACTTTTTTCCCAATCATCCCCATCACTCCTGTATTTTCAGGTGTTCAGGTCGAATAATCAGTTTTTTAGCTTTATTCCCATCATTTATTGCTACTATATATGCTCGGCCTCTTTGTTCGGCGATTTTACCGGTTTTACCATGGAAACGTGGGTGGGGTTGGCCTTTGTGAACGCTAGGGTCGATTATGATGTGAACCAAGTCGTCTTCCTGGAAAGTCTGTATTTTTTTGGTTATGGGATTACTTCTCCCTGCTCTTAAAGTCTTTTTAAGTTTGTACCTTGTTTTACTTCTAAAACCTCTTGATCTCTGAGTCATTTTCAAAACCTCCACTTCCATAAGAAATGGGTTAATTAAATTTAGCTATTAAATTTATTTCAAATTGCCTTTTTTAGAGTATCCTGGTTCCATCGGAGTTATTTGACAATATAGATTATCTGCTCTCATCAGGTGATTTGCCCAGGCACAATTTGTTAATTTTATGATATTATTTCTCATAGAGCTTAACTTACAATTTAAGATAAAATTCGTATGAATCTCGATGTGGTTATGGCTCCTTGGTAAATCGATTAAAATTATTTATGATATGACTGAGTTTATAAAACTATCCTTCCACTCATTTAAATGTTAACTTCCAACACATCTAACTCTACACATTTGGCAGTTATACCCAAAAGGGAAGTGACACTGGGTTGTGTTCTGTCTTCATCCCCCGATATAAGTTCTTTGATGTATAATCCCCCTTCACAATTAACAACCATTTCCAGATGACTGGAATCCAGCATTTTAACTTGAATCTCCTTTACTTCCCTGGTACGGATTTTATCTGCTCTCCGGTGTGAAACTCGAATAGGAGTACGTTGTTTTATAATATTAAGAGAACTTAAGATATTCAATTTCTCTTCATCAACTTCCTGGTCCAGTTCTACTAGTGCACGGTAAATTTTATATGTCTCGGTGGAAGATGCTTTAATACCACTTCTGCGATCCTTACTCACCATTTTTAAATCAAGAACCTCTATTTTTCCCTGGCAGTGATCGTTTATTTTGGATGTTAATTCTTCCAAGTTCAATTCACGGATCTTCGGCTCCTTTATCTCTAATACGAATGGCCTTCCTCTGCCCAGCATTCTCACATCGATGTCTTCCCTGCCCGCACCGTGAAATTTGGATTCTGTACCTCCTGTTGCCTTTAAAACCGTTTCTGCCATTAGTTCTTCCACAGATTCAGGGTACATTTTCCCGGTGAAATCACACTTTTCGCATCCTTTTCCTCTGCATTTTCGGCAGGGCCACCTGGTTTGGGGAATACCCCTTATCAGTTTTCGGTATCTGCCTTCAATGAAAAGTGGATTTATCTGAAGATTTACCTTGTTGTTGGCAAAGTCCATCATAATCACCAGGTTGGGATTATCAAAATCCACTTCTTTCTCCAGACGGAGTTCTAATTCTTTACCTAACTCTCGGTTAATCTCTTTTTTGAGACTGTCACTGTTAGATCCGATTTCTTCCTGTATTTCTTTCTCTTTCTCCAGGATTTCAGGAGGAAGACGACAACCCACCAGGAATGTTTCAAATTCAACTCCAGAATCATTAATGGTCTTGATTATTTTCTCCAGGATATCTTCCAGTTCCAGAAAAATGTCTCCACATACATAACAGGATTCTCTTTCAAGTATAGTTTCCCCTTTTTTAAGCGAAGATTCATTCTTTTCAGGTATAGATTCCCCTTTTCCATGCACAGATTCACTTTTTTCAGGCTTTTCATCAGTTGTGCCAAGAATATCTTTTATATAAGCGCCTCGTTCCTGATTATCATTCCCTGAAACTTGTGGATAAAAATTCCTGCCAAGGCAACGGTTGCAAATGTTCCCGTGGGTGATGTCAATTATTTTCTGGGCCTGTTCTTTAACATTTTTCATGGTAGATCTATCCTGAAATGAATTAGATTTGTCTAGTTATTTTAATGGTTTAATATTTTTAATGTTAAAAATTACACAATGGATTTGAATTCTATGCAATGGAGAGGTGATGAGTTTTCACGGACTTTCAAGTAGATTGTAAATTAGATTAGCATATTTTTTTAGATTGGTCCGCTTAGTATCATTTGGATTGGTCTGAGTAGTGTACTCATTGGATTAATCAGTTTAGTATCGTTTGGATTGGTCTGAGGATACTCATTTGAATTAGTTAAATTAAGCTTACCGTTAAAATAAGTTGACAGATGTTACCTCATCATCTGCCGCATCATCTGCCCCATGGGTCCGCCCATTTTACGTTTTCCGAAGCCCTTAATTGCCTTTTTAGTAACCTGATAATATTTCAAAAGCTCCTTAACATCCTCGTTACGCATTCCAGAGCCTCTAGCTATCCTTTTAACTCTGGACTGTTTAATGATTTCTGGATGTGTTAATTCCTGTTCAGTCATGGAATCCATCAGGATCTTGTACTTACCCAGTTTCTCCTCAGTTACCTGGGATGCGTTTTTGGGTAATTTATTTCCCATGCCGGGTAGCATGTTCATCACCTGCTGCATGGGTCCCATTTTATTCATCATCTCAAACTGGCTGTACATGTCTTTCAGGGTGAACTTACCACTGAGCATGGCATCCATGGCTTCAGCGTCAACGTCTTCCTCGGCAATTTCCTCAGCACGTTCAATGAGACTTCTAATATCTCCCATTCCCAGTAATCGGGAGATGAAACGTTCAGGATCGAAAACTTCCAGATCTTCAATACGTTCACCAGTTCCAATGAACTTTATGGGTGCCCCTATCTCAGCCACTGCTGACAAGGCACCTCCTCCCTTGGCTGACCCGTCCAGTTTGGTTATTACAATGGATCCAATTTTGGTGGTTTTACTAAAAGCAAGGGCCTGTTCCTTGGCCTGCTGACCGATGGTACCATCAATGACCAGCATAACTTCATCAGGCTCCACCACTGCAGCGATCTGTTCCATTTCATCCAGGAGATCCTTTTCCTCCTTATGGCGTCCGGCGGTATCTACAATTATAAGATCCTGCTTTTTAAACTCTTTTAAACCTTTACGGGCCAGATCAAGAGCATCCTTATTATCAGGGTCTCCGTAAAGGGATAAGTTCAGGCTTTCTGTAAGTTGCCGTAACTGTTCGTAGGCAGCAGGCCTCCAGGTGTCAGTACAGATTAATGCGGGGTTGAAACCTTTTTTCTGCAAGTATCGGGCCATTTTTCCAATGGTAGTGGTTTTACCACTTCCTTGCAGCCCTACAAAGAGTATTTTGTAAGGTTTCTTCTCAATTTCAACTTCTGCAGCTTTATCTCCCAGGAGGTGCACCAGTTCCTCGTAAACAATTTTAATTACGTGTTCCTTAGCGGTAACTCCTTTAGGAGGTTTTTCATTCAATGCCCTATCTTCTATAGTTTTAGATAGGTTTAGAACCAGTTTTATGTTAACATCAGACTGAATTAAAGCCCTTTGAATATCTTTAATGACCTCTTTAACCACTTCTTCATCAATAATGGTCATTCCGGCCAATTTTTTCATGGTGTTGGTCAGATTTTTACCCAGGTTACCCAACATGATCGCATCACCACGTCCTAATCTTTTTAATCCAATTAATTATGTTCTGGTGTGTATTTTTTTAGTGTCTGTATAAAGTTAGTTTTCATAAGATCATAGGGATAATTTTCCTTTTTTAAGGGATAAAATCAACCATCGCCTTTAGATTCTATGAAAATTTCTATAAAATTTACTTAATTCCACATCTAAATTTAATATATATAACTTATAAAATAATTTTGGGATTGGTTTATCCGTTTCATTATAACTACTAATTTATGTATAATAATTAACTTGCGTATAATAATTAAATTAAAACTCGAATGTTATAATATTTTATACTCATAGTATACAAGTATGTTCAATAATTACTTTGAAACTATTTTAAACCATTATCAGATTATCTTATTGGCTTTAGCTGAGATTAATTTGGGTAAATTTCTGGGGTTATAAGGATTCAAAGTCCGAATAACAGTTTTTAAAGTTTGTAAGCCCACGGGTTGTTTCAGGTTTGTTCAAAGTTAGAATATAAGGTTAGAATCACACTTAATTTGAGTAAAATAGTAAACATTGATTTCAAGGATTTGAAGTGCTTAATTGGTGGTAAAATGCTGGAAAAGTTAGTAAAAAGTCTTGTTGAAGCTCCTGTTGTGAAAAAAGGTGAGTATAATTATTTTGTACATCCTATAACTGATGGTGTTCCACTGGTTGAAGCTGATTTACTACAAGAAGTGGCGGATGCAGTTTCCAAGTTTGGTAACATGGATGTGGATAAAATCGTCTGTGTGGAAGCTATGGGCATCCACCTGGCAACTGCTATTTCCATCCTAACCAGCATACCCTTTGTGGTGGTAAGGAAACGTTCTTATGGATTGGAGGGGGAAGTAGCGGTTCACCAGACAACTGGATACAGTGAAGGTGAATTATACATTAATGGTCTGAAAAAGGGAGATCGGGTTTTCCTGGTGGATGATGTAGTCAGCACAGGGGGGACCATGAAATCTGTGATCAAAGCCCTTCAACGCATAGAAACAGAAATCGTGGATGTAATGGCCATTATTGAAAAGGGCGATGGCCGGGAATTTGTGGAGAAAGAAACTGGAATTAAGGTGAACACACTGGTACGAGCCAATGTTATAGACGGCAAGGTAGTGGTGGAGAAAATCACTGCCGGACAGCACAATTAAAAATTAATAATTTTCTCATTAAATCAAAATAAATGGATTTTAGAATCATGACAAGTTATCAATTTAAAATCGACCAGGTACTGGATAAAATCAGGGAAACAAAGGCAGAAATAGTAGGTTTGCAATTTCCTGAAGGTTTAAAGGTCCATGCAACAGAACTAGCTAGCAGGATCGAAAATGAAACCGGAGCATTGGTTTTAATATCGGGTGATCCCTGTTACGGGGCCTGTGATCTTTCTGATATGGAAATGACTGGAATAGTGGATTTACTGGTACATTTTGGGCATACACCTCTTCCTATTGATTATAAAGTTCCCACTCTTTTTGTGGAAGCCTACTATCAGCTGGGATCCCTGGATATTTTAAAAAATGCACTTGAACATCTCGAAGGAAAGGATAAGATAGGCCTGGTGACCACCACCCAGCATTTGCATCTTCTGGAAGATGCTGCACAGTTTTTGGAGGAAAATGGGAAGCAGGTTCTAATGAAGGAAGGTGCAGGAACATTGAAAGGTCAGGTCTTGGGGTGTAATTTTTCATCAGTTCAGGACCTTCCAGTGGATGCTTATCTTTACCTGGGTAGTGGTAACTTCCATCCCCTGGGTATAAAACTCTCCACCCAAAAGCCAGTGGTTATAGCTGACCCCTACCTTAACCAGGTGAGAAATATAGATGAATTCACCGATAGAATTCTTAGAATACGATTTGCCCGCATAACCAGGGCTAAAGAAGCTAAAAAATTTGGAATACTCATATCTTCTAAGAAAGGTCAATGTCGATTGGACTTGGCAAAAGATTTAAAGAAGATGATATATAATGAAGGCAAAGAAGCTTATCTGATACTTCTGGATGAAATAAATCCTCCCAGTTTACTGCCCTACATGGATTTGGATGCATTCATAGTGACAGCATGTCCTAGAATAGCAATTGATGACTCTAAAATGTATAAAAAGCCCCTCCTAACTCCTCAGGAGTTGGAAATTGTCCTGGGATTAAGGGAGTGGGAAGATTATCAGATGGATGAGATTAAATACTAAGATCATATAATCATTAATTCATAACATAACTTTATTTAAAAAATTATATATCTAACAAATTATCACAAATTGGATTATTACATGTTTATAATCTAATTCCCATTAATCACAACCAATTACCTATTAATATCATCAAATAACATATCATAAATCATAATTATTATCGTGACATACCTCATCATAAACTTTATTTAATCCTCAATCACCCAATCAATCAATTCATGGCCAATACGCCGTATTTATCTATATAAAATCAGTTACTGGTTTATCAAGTTTACCTAATCTTATTATACTGACAGTAAAATTAACGGTTATCATGAATACAATTTAATCACAAATATGTATTTAATCCCCCATTATCCAATCACATAGGTGCCTTTTATATTTATAAATTATGATGTAACTGTGATTATGAGCACATTCAATGTGTAATATTTAGTGATTGTCATTGGTTAATCTTTTCAAGAGGATTGGGATTTGAATATTTTTTAAGATAGGAATTAGTGGAATAAAATCACTCTTGAACATTAAAGATAAAAAAACAAAAAAACAATGAATTAGTCAATAAACTTGTTTTTTAAATGAGGTGAATAGATGAAAGCAAAAAACGGAGATTTCGTTCTTCCTGGTGATGCATTAGGAGTCACTGAGGAGTTTCTTCCGTCAGAATGGACCTATGATGACCATGGTGAAATCAGGTCTCTGGTGGCGGGAACAGTAACTATAGACCAGAAAAACAAAAAAATATCCATAATTCCCAAAACAAAATCCCCTGCAATTCTAAAAAAGGGCGACATAGTTTTAGGGCAGATAAGAGACGTTAGGGGACAAAGAGCATTAGTCGATGTAGAAGGAATCAAAAACAGTAAAAGAAGTCTTCCGATAACGTTTTTAGGGGCCATACATATTTCTCAGGCTAGAAAGGGATATGTAGATAAATTAACTGATGATTTCCATATTGGGGATCTTATACAAGCCCGGGTCACCAAGGTTATGGGAGTGGACAACGCTGATTTAACCACTGCTGAAACTGAACTGGGCGTTTTGAAGGCCATGTGTACTAACTGCCGACATTTCATGAAACAAATAGGCAAGAAAGAAGTTAAATGCCCTAACTGTGGCAGAAAAGAGACTCGAAACATCTCTTCAGATTACGAGGGATAAAATGAAGATTATAACTGATAAGAAAAATGAATTAGAAATAGAAATCACAGGAGAAACCCACACGCTCTGCAATGCTCTGCGAAAGACCCTTATGGAAGATAAGGATGTGGAAGCAGCTGCTTACGTGATAGAACATCCTATTATTGGGGAACCAAAACTCTATTTAAGAGGTAAAAATCCTAAAAAATCCCTTAAAGTTGCAGCTGAAACTCTCCAATCAAGATGTGATGAATTTAAAGAGCTTCTTGAATCTGATGGTGATGGAAAAACTAAAGGAAAGAAGAAGGCCAAAAAGCCAGCTAAAAAAGCAGCCAAAAAAACCACTAAGAAAACCACCAAAAAAGCAGCCAAGAAAAAGTGAAATCAAAGAGTTTCAAACCATAAAGCAGTTCAGAAACATTAAACCAGAGATCAGAATTCTGGGAGTGGATGATGCCCCATTTGTCCCTCACAGTGGGGAACAGGTCATGCTTGTTGGAACTCTTTTTAGAGCAGGAGATTGGCTGGATGGAGTGCTCCGAACACAAGTAACAGTTGATGGCACTGATGCAACCTGCTCTTTGATTGAGATGGTTAATGGCTCCCGACACCTGGAACAGTTGGGGGTTATGATGTTAGATGGCATTACATTTGGTGGCTTTAATGTGGTTAACATCCAGAAGATCTTTCAGAAAACTGGAGTGCCGGTTATAGTTATCATGCGCAAGTATCCAGATATGCCACGCATTAAAAAGGCTTTACAAAATTTTCCGGACTGGGAAAAACGGTGGAATAATATCCTTAAAGCAGGGGATATCTATAAAGTTGATAATATCAACCAGGAGCCAGTCTACATGCAGGTCTGTGGCATCAGTAAAGAAGATGCCCGTGAGATTGTTAGAATTTCCACAACCCGCAGTGCGATACCAGAACCCATCCGGGCAGCACATATCATAGCTGCTGGTGTAACCACTGGGGAATCTAAAGGAAATGCTTGAGACTATCCGGTAAAATTTGAGTATTCTATCAGATGATTTGGGGGAGGGCATCAAAGACATGCTTTTTCTACATGAAGATGGAATAAGTAACCCTTTTAACTGGGGTTCCCATTATAATCTGCTTTGGAATGCTTGCCGCTGATAGTTTCCATTAAAAAAAGGAGCGTGTGCATTATTACAAGCTTTAAACATCCTTTATTAACTGTTGATGCAGTAATAACCACTTTTGATGGGAAAATAATATTCATAAGGCGTAAAAACCCTCCTTATAAAGGTGCATGGGCATTTCCAGGTGGATTTGTCGAATATGGGGAAACCGTTGAAGATGCAGTTATAAGGGAAGTTAATGAGGAAACTGGGGCAATAATTGAAATTCAGGAGTTATTGGGAGTTTATTCAGATCCTGAAAGAGATCCCCGTGGGCACATGATTACGGTGTGTTTTCTAGCGAATATGAATGGGGGTGAACTTATGGCGGATACAGATGCTGCTGAAGTCTCCTGTTTTACGGCTGATGAGGCAATAATGATGGATTTGGCCTTTGATCATCATAAAATCTTAGAGGATGCTTTAAAAAAATATCCTAATTTGGTAAAACAATAATTAGAAAATAATTAAAATAATGGAATGCTGGTCAATCTGTTTAAGTATCTATAAAGAAATCATTATAACAATATCAAGAGTAAATCATTATAATTACTAAATTATTATTAACTGGAAATCATACTAAAATCTGCTATGAATTAATCTGTTATAAAATAGCATATGCAGATCCAAACTAATTCAAATATCAAACCAATTCAAAAATATTAAATCATTCAAATAGTATAATATGTTAAATCTTATTAGGAGGATTTAAATGGAATTTTGCCCTAAATGCGGAACAGTCCTGTTCCCTAAAGGTGACCGTTTCGAATGTTCATGCGGTTACCAAAAGAAGATAACCAAGGAATCCCTAAGTGAATATGAGGTTTCTGAGAAAGTAGCCCCTAAAGAGAATGTAATTGTAACCGGGGATGATGTTAAAACTCTGCCCACAACCAAGGCATTATGTCCTAAGTGTGGCAATCGACTGGCGTTCTGGTGGTTACAACAGACTAGAAGGGCTGATGAATCTGAAACCAGATTTTTAAGATGCACTAAATGTGGACAAACGTGGAGAGAGTACGATTAAACTTAATTAGGTTGGAGATGTTTAAATTGGAAGAAGAACCCAAAAAGGGAAGTCAAAATCAGCCAATCTCTGAAATTGATGAATCTAAAACATCTCAAGTATCCTCTGCGCAGGATGGATCGAATGAATCCAGGAAATTTAATGAATCCAAAGACTCTAAAAACGAACCTCTAAATAGTTCAACTGATAAGGTTGAAGATAAATCAATTAGTAAGTCTGAAGATGGTTCAACCGATAGGGTTGAAGATAAATCAATCTTTAAGCCTGATAATGGTGCAACTGGTAAGAATGAGGATAAATTAACGGATAAAAAACCCAAGAGACGTTTCAGAGATTTTTTGACTAATGGGGATATTGATTCATCTAAATCTTCTTCATCCTCACCCAATACTCCTGCTAAAGGTTCTGAAGAAAAATCTCAGGATAATACTGAAAAAGATAACAAAAGTTCATCCGATTCACATGATTTCCATTTAAGTCAGGAACTCATGAAATTTGACTTTTACAGGAAGCTCCAATCCAATAAGGAACAAGTCGTAAAAATCATTGGGGGAATAATTGGTGCACTTTTTATCGTTGGGGGAATATTATATTTATTGGGCTCCCCAGTAAGGGTTGCGGATAATGTAGTATCCGGTGAAAGAGCAGTTATTTCTGCTTTTTTAGTATTGGTGGGAGTGCTGATCATTGCAAGTATTTTTGCCCGCAGAATTTTAGAAGTAAGTTTTCTAAAAAACATACACAGTGAACTGGAAGTAGCTGAAGACCAGAATTCTGGGGAGTTGAAGGATAATAAAGAAAATCAGAAAGTTAATTCTAAGGAAAACACCAATGATGAGAAAGGAAAACAAAAGGGTAATATAGAGGAGAAGGATAAAAAGTAATTATAAGGAGGATGTACATGTTCAAGGCAGTTTTAAGTGATTCCAATATTTTGAAGACAAGTTTTGATGCCATATCATCCATTGTAGATGAAGTACAGATGCAGGCTGATGAAGCAGGTTTGCGCCTGGATGCTCTTGACCGCAGTCACATTACTTTCGTCCACCTGGAGCTCAAAAAAGGAGTATTCGATGAATACCAGTGTGATGAGCCCATGAAGATCAACGTGGACACTGAAGAACTGATGAAGGTCTTAAAAAGGGCAAAGGCAGAGGACATGGTGGAGCTTACTGTGGATGAAGGTAACCTTATATTATCATTTGAAGGTGAAGCCCGCAGAAAATTCAAGATCCGTCTTATAGACATAGAATACGAGGCTCCAAGTCCCCCACAACTTGAATATCCCACAGAATTTGAGGTGCCTTTCAGTCTTCTTAAAGACTCCATTCAGGACATTGGCATAGTTTCTGATAAGATATCTCTTCATGTGAATGAAGAAAAATTCGAAGCCTCGGCAGAGGGAGAGTTTGGGGATGCTAAAATTGAGTACCTGCATGGAGAGAAGATAGAAGAATCTGCAAGATCAATATTTTCCCTGGAAAAAGTTAAAGAGATGTTAAAAGCCGATAAATTCTCAGAATCTGCAGTGTTACGGCTTGGAAATGACATGCCCTTGAATCTTGCCCTAAAAATGGCTTCTGATGAGGGTGAACTGAGTTTCCTTCTAGCACCCCGGATAGAAAGTGAGGAATAAGTGAGGAATAGGGTTGGATGAATTTTTCCAGAATTTGAGGGAGATCCAAAAAAAGGAAAGGAGTTTAAGTAGTCTATCCCCTGTGGGACAAGATTTTTATCAACAGATCTCCAGTTATTTCAACCTTTTAATGGAAAGGATAGATAATAATCCCTTTTCATTTGAATCATATCTTCTTCGCGATGCTCAGAGAATAGTGGTTGAAATTTGTGAGAGAAGAGAGTATAAAATAACCAATAGTGCAGTGATGAATGCGCAGCGTTCGCATCGTCTTTTTAAAAACTCTCGAGAAGATGGAAGGCCCAAAATTCCATCAAATTCCACTCCTGAAGAGGAAAAACTATACCTGGAGATTTATAAGTCTTTAACTGCCTACAGGGTGGAGATGAGATCTCCTCTTGTATCTTACTCTCATAAAAAAGATATTAAATCAAGTGCATTGAATTCACCTAAAAGAACTTCCAAACCTGTTGAAGATGAATTAAAGGCAAACCCTGATGAGGGTATTACTGAGCAGAATATGGGTATTACTGAAAGTTTTAACCAGGCTTCAATTTCTAAAGAAAGGATCAAAAACTCTGTAAAGACAAACTCTGCAGTGGATGAGATTCCTCCTGAAATTCAGGATGAAATATACCGGCAGTTCGGTAGAGAACCATCAAAAGAGGGTTCTAAAAAGTCAGGAACGGGTTCTTCAAAAGAAATCAAACCAGGAACTCCGAAAGATAGGCCGAATACTTCTGATGATTTTAAAAGGGAATTTAATGAAGATCCAGTTCAATCAGTAAATCCTGATGTATCAAAAGCATCAAAAAATAGTTCCGGTCTTCATAAAATGTCCACAGAGATTTTAATGATTTTGGATGAACTGCCTTCTATCATGGGGGTGGATAGTAAGGTTTACGGCCCATTCCATCCTGGTGACATCATAACCATGCCTGAACCCAATGCCCGTATACTTATCAAGAACCAAAAAGGTAAGTCCATCCAAAGGTATAAATAAACAGTGAAATATAAATAGCGAGATATAGAGTCAGGCTTTTTATAATAGTCCGAGGACCATTAATCAATTTTACAGGTCAGATGACTTATTTTTACAGCCAACGAGGTGATTATATGAAGATTCCTAAAGAAAGGAAAACTTACTGCCCTAATTGCAAGAAACACACAATTCACACAGTATTAGAATCAAAAAGAAGAAAAGCCAGCGAATTAAAATGGGGTCAACGTCAATTCAGGCGTGTAACCAGTGGTTACAGGGGATACCCTCGACCATTACCTTCAGGTAACAAACCAACTAAAAAACTGGACTTAAGATACAAATGTAAAGAGTGCAACAAATCCCACATAAAACGCTCAACATTCCGTGCTGGAAAAGTAGAGTTCATTCAGCAATAGGTGAAAAAATGTCAAAAAGTAAAAGTAACTTTTTAAGAGTAAAATGTGGAGACTGTGGCAACCAACAAGTTGTTTTTGATCATGCTGCCTCTAAAGTTGAGTGCATCATCTGTGGTAAATCTCTGGTAAAATCTAAGGGCGGAAGATCTGAAGTTGTAGCCCAAATAATCGAAGTTCTGGACTAGGTGTTTTAATGGTAAGAATGAAGCATAAGTGGCCACAAGAAGGTGATTTAATCGTGGCCACCGTGCATAAGGTCCTTAATTATGGCGCATTTGCCAAACTGGAAGAATACCCTGGAGAAGAAGCTTTCATACACATCTCCGAGGTATCTGCCGGATGGGTTAAGAACATTCGGGACCACGTACGGGAAAATCAGAAGATTGTTGCCCGAGTACTCCGTGTTAACCCTAAAAAGGGCCATGTTGATGTTTCTATGAAACGGATCAGGGAAGATCAAAGAACCCGTAAGATCCAACAGTGGAAAATTGAACAAAAAGCAGAGAAACTCCTGGAATTTGCAGCAAAAAGTATAGACAAGGATCTCGATGCAGCTTACGAGGAAGTAGGCTATGCAATGATGGAAGAATTTGGAGATCTCTATGGTGCCTTTGAAATATCTGCTGAAGAAGGAGCAGATTCTCTCATAGAAAGAGGAATGGATGAAATATGGGCTAATGCCATAACTAAGGTAGCCCAGAAGAACATCTCCCCTCCAGAAGTACAGATCACCGGATACGTTGATTTAACTTCTTACGCTCCTGATGGTGTGGATATAATACGCAACGCCCTCACATCAATCAATAAAGATAACATAGCCGTACAATGTGTTGGCGCACCACGTTATCGTTTGCTGGTTAAATCATCGGATTATATCACTGCCGAAACCCTTCTTAAATCTGCAGCGGATGAAGCCATTGCAACTGTTTTAGAAGCTGGTGGCACAGGTGAGTTCCACCGGGAATTAGAATGAAGATGAAAATGAGGCGGTGCAGTTCCTGCAAGGAATACACCCTTAAAGACCACTGCCCGCACTGTGGAGGAAAAATTGAAGTAATATACCCTCCACGCTATTCTCCTGAGGATAAATACGGTAAATACCGAAGAATACTCAAGAAACAACTCAGTGAATCCTCTTAAAAAACATGCGCACACTCAGGATGAATTTCCTCAGGATGAATTTCATTAATCCTCATAATTCCAACTTATTGATTAAGGGGAATATTCATAATAATCCTTTATTAGTCATGTAGGAGTGTTTTAGATGAATGAAACCTTCATAAAAATGATTAAAGAAGTGGATCTCAATGATCCCATATTTATTGAAGCCCTACCAGGTATAGGTCACGTGGGCAAACTGGTTGCAGAGCACATCATACACGAACTAGGGGCCGAAAAATTTGCAGAACTTTACTCACCTTCATTCCCCCCACAGGTCTTTGTAGATGAAGATGGACTTATAGAACCCATGAAAAATGAGTTTTATTACCTGAAAAGCCAGGGAGAAAATGAGAGAGATTTCATTTTCCTGGGAGGGAACACTCAGGGACTCAGTCCAGAAGGTCAATACGAAATCTGTGGATATATATTAGATTTCGTTGAAAAATATGGTGTTAAAGAAATATACACCCTTGGTGGTCTGGGAACAGGCCAACCCGTGGAAAAACCAAAGGTTTTCGGAGCAGCCACCAACAAAGAACTTGCTGAAATGCTCAAAGAGCATGAAGTAACCCTAAGATCAGCTGACGGTGGAATAATTGGTGCATCTGGTCTTATTCTGGGCTTAGGAATTTCCAGGGGTATGAATGGTGCCTGTTTAATGGGTGAAACACCAGGATACTTCATTGATGCCGATGCATCCAAAGCAGTGCTCACTGTTCTACTTGAAATACTTAAAATCGAAGTAGATGTGGCTAAACTGGAAGAACGTGCTGAAGAAACCCGAAAGATGATCAGTAAAGCTCAGCAGATGGAACGGGAAATGGCTGAGCGGATGAACATCGCGCCGGGAGAAGAAGACCTGCGATATATAGGTTAATCATTTCAATTACTTTATTTTTTTATTTTATTCATTTTTTACATAATTTTTAAAATTTTTTATTAATAAAGGGTGTAAAAACATGATCATAAGGGCTGATCTGCATATTCACGGCCGTTACTCCATGGCCACATCTAAAAATATGACTCCTGCGTTGTTATCTTCTCAAGGAAGTCTTAAAGGATTACATCTTGTTGCAACTGGTGATGCATTTCATCAGGGCTGGCTTAACATGATAGAAGAAGCTACTGAAGAATCTGCTGAAGGAATTTTCAGGATCAACGAAAGCAAGAAAATGCACAATGAATTTCTTCAGGAAGAAATTCCCGATGGCATTTCAAAAAATCCAGACACCAAACTAATTCTAACCTCAGAAGTGGAAGATTCTAAAAGAGTTCACCATCTAATATTAATCCCCTCCTTTGAAGCAGCATACCAGATGCGGAAAAAACTTAAAGGAAACCTTGATTCTGATGGCAGGCCTCGGGTACGTATGAACGGTGCTGAAATACAGGAATTAGCCCTTGAAAATGGTTGTATAATGGGGCCATCCCATGCATTCACACCATGGACCAGCATATACAAAGAATATGATAGCATAATGGACTGTTACAGTGAAATACCTGATTTTGTGGAGCTTGGACTCTCTGCAGACACGGATATGGCAGATCGTATTGAAGAATTGCAGGATATACCTTTCCTCACCAATTCAGATGCTCATTCTCCATGGCCCCATCGTTTGGGACGTGAGTTTAATGAAATTGACGTTAAAGATCTGAGCTTCCCTGCCCTGGCTAGTGCCATTGCTGATAAGAATATCACTGCAAACTATGGGTTTGACCCGAGACTGGGTAAGTATCATCACACTGCCTGTACCAAATGTTACCAGCAGTTCCATCCTGAAGAAGCTATCAAAATGAACATGAAATGTCCATGTGGTGGCACCATAAAAAAAGGGGTGGACTACCGGGTGGAAGAACTGGCAACCTGGAAGGAACCACATCACCCCCCACACCGGCCTCCATATATCCACATCATGCCCCTGGCAGAGATCATAAGCCTCACCTACAGTAAAGGAGTCACCACCAAGTTCGTGCAAAAGATATGGCAGCAACTCATTTTAAAATTCGGTGATGAAATCTCGGTACTGATAGATGCTCCCCTGGAAGCACTGGTGGAAATCGATCCAGAACTGGCCCGTAGGATACAGGCATTCCGAGATAAAACACTGCAAATAAAAGTAGGTGGTGGTGGAAAATACGGGGAATTAGTTTTCAATGAAGAAAGTTCCACAAAGTCCACGTTGGACTCTTTTTTGTAGATTTTAATTTTCTGTTGTTATTTTCACTCTTTAGCCTTTTTTGGAAAATGATGAGCTTTGTTATTTCATTTTTTAGCAGAATGTATTTAATATGAAATGCTTAAAGTTCAAATACATAAAAGTAATAATCCCAATCTCAATAAAATCATGGGAATAAATAAGTCATGGAAAAAGTTTTTATAATCTGATGATTAATCCAAGTCTAAGATATGTAGTGTTAAATTTGATGAACCAATTTTTATTAAATTGATGCATAACTTAGCTGTTAGCAAAAGTAACTGTTGAAAGTTAAAAAAGAAATTGAGGTGTATTATAATGGGTATTGCTATGGAATATTCTTGGGTGATTTTTGGAACAATTATTGGTGGTTTCATTTTCGTATGTTTGATGACCCAATTTTTAAACAGAAATCCTGCAGAATAAAAACATTTTTTTTGTTTGCATACTGTTATTTGATAATTTTAACTATTTTTCCTTTTTATTCGTTTTACAATTTTTAAAAGCTTCTTGCTGTTTTATTATACTGTATTTTAACTGTTACAATATATTGCCGTATTTTAATTTTCAATGTGTTATATCACAAATTATTTTCATAAATTATACTAATCTTTGGGGATACATATGGGATCTACAATTTGTGAAGTTAAATTACCTATAGTTGATTCATTTCATGATGAAAAGAGAATAGTTGATGTAATAAAATTTAAGTAGGCTTGTAATCAACTTTTTTTTCAATGTATTTTAAAATTGACCGCATGTGCCGAAGTGACTGGGATCAGATTTCATTGATCTATCAAGAGGGCATTGAAACTGGTAATGCCACTTTTGAGCAATCAGTACCATCATGGGAATCCTGGATTTTGAACCATCCCCTTGAATTTGCTATTGTGGCACGTAATACTGATGAAATTTTAGGATGGGCTGCGCTGTCTCCAACCTCACGGAGAAAAGTATATAATGGTGTAATGGAAGTTAGCGTCTATGTAAGTGAGAAATATCGTGGTGGAGGTGTAGGTTTAGCTCTTCTTAAAAAATTAATAGAATTATCTGAAGACCAAGGGGTGTGGACTTTACAAGCTGGAATTTTTCCAGAAAATCAGAATAGCATTATGTTACATGCAAAATGTGGGTTTAAAATTGTAGGTATTCGGGAAAAAATCGGAAAAATGAATGGTATCTGGCGGGATGTTGTTTTAATGGAAAGACGAAAGCACGAAAGTGGAATTGATTAATTTTAATGGATAAAAAATAACGGACCCGCCGGGATTTGAACCCGGGACCCTCAGATTAGGAGTCTGATGCCCTATCCTGGCTAGGCTACGGGCCCATGTTAAATTATTAATCAAAATCCAATTTAATTATTTTTTTATTTTACTATAATTTTTATATTTTTAAAGTACTTTTACAATATCCTACCTGTTTGGTATTATATTTAAAAAGGGGTACAAGTAACGGACCCGCCGGGATTTGAACCCGGGACCTTCGGATTAGAAGTCCGACGCCCTATCCAACTAGGCTACGGGCCCGTATGAATTTAACTGTATGCAGGTGATTCTCCTTCGCCCTGAACCGCTTGAGCCAGCTCTTTAAGTCTTGACTCGATTTCTTCGGCTTCTTTCAAAAGTGGCTCGGAGTTAACCTCTATGTTCAACATCCTATTTAAAACATCCACTACACTGGCAGCTGCACGGGGATCAGGATACTGATTTAATACCTCTGCAAATAGACATGAGGCTGGAATATCACTGGTCATGGTACGGGTTAACAGGGTTCCAGATAGTCCGTTTATATTTCCAAATGGAAGTATGGGAAGATCAAGGTCTCCTAACAGTTTTAACCCTTCAAGAGAATTAGCAGCAGCTGCAACTCCGTTGGTTTTCTGCCGGACTGCAATGCTATTCAGTGTGATGAGTTTTTTACTGTTATTTCGTTTCATCCATTCAACTATGACATTGGTCATATCGTAGGTAACAGTTGGTGGAACCACGAAGTCTGATAGGAATAGAACCAAGTTATCGGCAGCATAAATCCTGAATGGGTGTATAGCTACTCCTTTGTAGAGAACTGCTAGAGGGGGGAAGTATTTGGACTCAATGTGTCCAATTTCCTCCATTTTCAGTTCTTCCACCAGAAGCCATCCCACTATGTTGCCAATAAGCCCTAATTCAGGGGACCCTTCAATAACTGTTGCATTTTCAACATCTTTAGATATTATTTTACAGCATTCTACTTCAGTTTCCACCATTTCTACCATCTACGAAACACCCCCAGCTCCGCCTAAGTTTTTACCAGTTTGGGCATCAATGTATATTTCTCCCACTTGATTACCATTCATTATAATTGGTACTAAATAAGCTTTGCTGCTACCGTAAGTAGTCAGTTTAGGAGTTCCGGCAGTAGCCCCATCCTGTAAAATATATTTTGAAGCAATGGATTTAGCTTCTGAAGAGGATATCTTCACGGTAGTATCACTTCCTGATGCAGTTGATTTCTGACTGGAAGATGTTGAAACACTGGATGCAGAACTTTGCTGGTTTCCAGAATCAGTTCCAGCGCTTGAACTTGATTGTTGGCTTGTATCCGCACCGGTTGATGTTACTGGTTGCCATAATCCAGGAGTTTGGGTGGATATCTGGTAACCCGCAGCAGCCACACCAATTAACAATACTATGACCACAGATACCAGAATTTTGGAGTCTATCATCAGTTCACCTCTTTTAGGATTATTTTAGCATGGGTTAAATATACTTTAAGATCAATTTTTTATTCTCATTTGAAGAATTTATATTTTCTCTTATTAATATTCCTTTGATCTTATATTAAGAATATAATTGTATATTAAGATTTTGAAGATTTAATTCTTATGTTTTCTTTATATTGTCTTTTAATCCCATAATTTCTTCCAATAAAAAGAACACCCATAAATTATAATTATCTATTTTTTTCTGATTTTTAAAGGAGCTTATAGTTAAGTATATACTGCTATTTAAATTTTTCATTTTGATTTTTAAAGAAAAGCTTATAATATTATTTAAAAGTTAGAGATAATGATGTTCTTATAAAAACTAAGAGGTGATACATTTGAGCGAAAAAATAGTTATATCGCCAACCTCACGACAGGAAGGACACGCAGAGTTGGTCATGGAAGTAGATGATGAAGGAATAGTAACCAAAGGCCGATACTTCAGTATCACTCCTGTTAGAGGTTTAGAAAAGATGGTAACAGGTAAAGCCCCAGAAACCGCACCAGTAATGGTGCAGAGGATCTGTGGTGTATGTCCAATACCTCACACTCTAGCTTCAGTAGAAGCTATGGATGATTCATTAGGTATAGAAATACCAAAAGCAGCTAGACAGCTAAGAGAACTTACTCTTGCTGCTCATCACGTAAACAGCCACGCTATACACCAGTTCCTTATAGCTCCTGATGTTGTACCAGAAAATCTGTTCACTACCGCGGTAGAATCAGTATCTGCAATCAGAAAAACCGCCCAGTCTGTGGTGGAAACTGTTGCTGGGGAAGGAATACACCCATCCGATGTAAGGATCGGTGGAATGGCTAGTAACATAAGTGAAGTTGCAAGGAAAAGGCTATACGCCCGATGCAAACAACTCAAGCCAAAATTAGATGCACATGTAGAGTTAATCATTGGTTTAGTCGCAGACAAAGGATTCCCAGAAGGATTAGGTGTAACAAACGCACCAACACTCGCCACTGATATACTATATGGTGACAGGGAAAACTTCGATCTGGACAGATTTACAGAAATAATGCCAGAAAGCTGGTATGATGACCCAGAAGTAGCTAAAAGAGCCTGTTCAACCATCCCACTCTATGATGGAAGGAATGTTGAAGTAGGTCCAAGGGCCAGGGCATCAGTGTACGGTGGATTCACCGAAAGAGGTGTAGTTGCTCAGCACGTAGCCAGAGCAATGGAGATGAAAACCGCACTATCCAAATGTATAGATATTCTGGGTGAACTGGACACATCTGCACCAACAATGGCTGATTTCGACGTAACTGGAACTAACAAACTGGGAGTCGGTGCTATTGAAGGACCACGTGGAATGGATGTTCACATGGCTCAAGTTGCCGATGGAAAAACTCAGTTCTACAGTTGTCTGGTACCAACCACTTGGAACATACCCACTATGGGACCTGCCACCGAAGGATTCCACCATGAATTCGGACCTCACGTTATCCGAGCCTACGACCCATGTCTGTCCTGTGCGACTCACATGATCGTAATCGACGACGAAGACCGGAGCATTCTCAAAAACGAGATGGTCAGGATATAAGGGAAAAGCATGCCATACAGTGCAGAGATAATAGTGGTCGGATGCGGAAACATCCTTTTTGCGGATGACGGATTCGGACCAGAAGTGATAAAGGCACTTGGAGAATACTCCAAGGAAAAACCCCTGCCAGAGAATACTATGATAATAGATGCTGGTACCGGCGGCCCTCACTTTATCTTCAGTCTTCCTCATGAGGAATGGAAGAAGATGATTGTGGTGGATGTTGCAGAATTCGGAGCAGAACCTGGCACTATTCGAAAATTCAGTGTAGACGAATTACCAGAGGGGTCTTACGAAAATATACATTCTTGGCCAGTTAATGCGCCATTACATGATTTGGCAGAAGTCTGCGAAGTTATGGTAATTGGATGCCAGCCAGAACATATCTCTGCCCCCGATGTAGAAATGGGGTTAACCAAAAGTGTGGAAGATGCCATTCCCAAGGCCATTAAACTAATATTAAAAGAAATAGGGGTTAGTTAATGTCAATATTAGCCCGCATTAAATCGTTTTTTGGAATGGAGGCAAAACCTGACAATAAAGCTTCACAAGAGGAGGTTGAAAAAGTGGCTGAAGAAAAAGCTAAACCAAAAATAGGATACATTCACCTGAGTGGATGTACTGGAGATGGAATGTCGTTAACAGAGAACTACGACATCCTCGCACCTTTACTTACTGAAATGGTGGATATAGTTTACGGACAAACCCTGGTAGACCTATGGGAAATGCCTGAAATGGACATAGCCCTGGTTGAAGGATCAGTATGTCTACAAGATGAACACAGTTTACATGAACTCAAGGAAGTACGGGAAAAAGCAGGCTTAGTAGTTGCTTTCGGATCCTGCGCAGCAACCGGTTGTTTCACCCGATACTCCCGAGGGGGACAGCAAGCACAACCAAATCACGAATCATTCGTGCCAATTGCTGATCTGGTAAAAGTTGACCTGGCCATACCTGGCTGCCCACCATCACCCGAAATAATTGCCAAAACTGTAGTAGCAGTCTTAAACGGTGACATGGACTACTTACAGCCCATGATGGATCTGGCTGGTTACACCGAAGCATGTGGTTGCGACCTGCAGCTGAAAGTGGTGAACCAAGCATTATGTATTGGATGTGGAACCTGTGCCATGGCTTGCCAGACCCGAGCTGTGAGCATGACCAACGGAAGACCTGAAATAAACAGTGATCGTTGTATTAAATGTGGAGTCTGCTATGTGCAGTGCCCACGAAGCTGGTGGCCTGCTGAAAGGATCAACCAGGACTTAGGCTTATAGGAGGTGAAAAAATGGTATTAGGAACTTACAAAGAAGTTGTTGCAGCAAGATCAACTGATAAACAGATCCAAAAATTAGCCCAGGATGGAGGAATAGTATCCGGTCTATTCTGCTATGCCCTAGATGAAGGACTCATTGATGGTGCAGTAGTAGCTGGACCATCAGATGTAATGTGGAAACCAGAACCAATGGTAGCTATGTCCTCAGATGAGATACTGGCCGCCGCTGGAACTAAATACACCTTCTCCCCTAACGTATGGATGCTCAAAAAAGCAGTCCGACAGTATGGTCTAGAAAAACTTGGAACCGTAGCCATACCCTGTCAGAGCATGGGAATCCGAAAAATGCAGTCCTACCCATTCGGAGTAAAAAACGTGGCAAGTAAAATTGCCTTAATGTTAGGTATTTTCTGCATGGAAAACTTCCCATACGAGTCCCTCAGGACTTTCATCTCAGAAAAAGCAGGAGTCGACTTCGACCTAGTGGAAAAAATGGACATAGGCAAAGGTAAATTCTGGATTGAAACTGCCGACCAAACTCTGAGCATACCACTCAAAGAAACTCATGGATACGAACAGAATGGATGCAAAGTTTGTCTGGATTACGTAGCAGAACTAGCTGATGTATCAACTGGTTCAGTTGGAACCCCAGACGGCTGGTCCACAGTCTTCGTCAGAACCGATGCCGGTGAAACCATATTCAAACAGGCTGTTGAAGCTGGAGTCATTGAAACCAAACCAATGGATAATGTGAAACCAGGTCTAGGTCTACTTGAAAAACTGGCCACTGACAAGAAAACCAAAGCCATGAAGGTAATAGATGAAAGGAAAGCCATGGGCTTACCTGTACCTTTCAAAGGCAGTGCTGAAAAAGAAGATCCATTAGCTAATGTATAGGGATAATATCCCTATTTTTTTCTATTTTTTGAATTTAACATTTAAAAGAATTAATTTATATTTAAAAGAATTAACATATCAAAAATCAATAATCCTAATTGTTATCTCATTTTTTGATTAATAATATATCACATTCAACTCACTTTGTTATTAACTACTTTGTAAATTATTTCATTAAACTTTTTACGAAAATATTAAATACTAAACAAAATATTAACTGGTCATATTCTGTTTTATTGGGTTATCACCCTACAACCATCAGATTCCACTATCACAGTATGTTCAGCCTGGACCACCCTGGCACCACTTTTCTCACGAAGTACATGGTAAGGGTAAATTGCCCGGGAAGAGACCAGTTGTCTCATGGCGGGGTTAAGCTGTCTTATGCTGGGTTCATCATTTAACCATCTTTTAGCGAAGGAAAATGTGCCGTATTTTGTTTTTATCAATTCAAGTAATTTTCGAGCAGGAGCCAGGCGTAAAGGCCTGTCACGCAGGAATCTGAAGATGAAAGTATCTTTCATATCTCCTACTACTCCTATACCATCAGTTACGAAGGGTTCAATGGCCAGAACATCACCTTCCTCTATTTTATGAGGGTCATTTTCCTTAACATTAGGTATAGATAATTTAGAGTGCAGTATCCACCTATCCATACTATGACCAGCGAGATTGACTACAGGCAGATACCCCTGTGACTTTACATACTCCTCCACTGCTCCACCAATTTTACCCAGCTCAGCACCGGCCCTTATATTACTGATAGCAACTTCCAGCGCATGGTTAACAGTATCAATCATCTCCAACTGTTTTTCGGGGGTGTAACTTTTATCTCCGGATTGGTAAGGGCCCTCTCCTGAACCAATCATTACAGTAGTGGCTGAATCTGCTATGTAACCCTCAACATGGGCTCCCAGGTCAATTTTTACCAGATCGCCATCTTGCAGGATGGTTTCATCCCCTGGTGGTGAGGTGTAATGGGCAGTAACTTCATTGATGGATATGTTGCAGGGAAAAGCTGGAAAACCGCCTCTTTTTATGATTTCGGATTCAATGAGATTTGTCAGGTCCAGTACTTTCATTCCCTCGTGAACTTCACTAACTGCCAGCTCTCTAACATCTTTTACAATTTTGCCTGCTTTTTGGTACATATCTATCATGACATCACTACTTAGCTAATAATTGGTAATTGGTCCACAATAATTCCCATAATTTAACACTCTTTATCAATTAACATTTCTTTAATTATTTTATAACACCTGTATAAATCCTTTTCAGGATTCAAATCAAATAGAAACTATGTTAATCCCATTTATTTGCCGGGGAAGTTAAATAAAGTATTGATGATTAAAATCCGATATATTCTTTATGATTTTCATATAAAAGTCAGTAATCGGTTTATTATTCACTGGATTAGATCAAACATTAGTCAACTGATCTGACATTTAGTCAACAATAAGATCTAGTGATTATATTTTTATTTTTTTGAAGTTTTCTTTTGAGATTTCAAAAAAATAGGAAGAATTAAAAATGTTTTCATCATCTGGTTATAACTGTACACCCATCAGATTCCACTATCACCGTATGTTCGGCCTGGGCTACCCTGGCACCACTTTTCTCACGGAGTACATGGTATGGGTAGATTGCCCTGGAAGAAATCAGCTGTCTCATGGCGGGGTTAAGTTGCCGTATTCCTGGTTCTTCCTTTAACCACCTCTGGGCGAAAGGAAGGTTAGCATACTTTAATTTTATGATATCAAGCAATTTTTTGGCAGGAGCCAGGCGTAAAGGTCGGTCACGCAGGAATCTGAAGATAAATGTGTCTTTCATATCTCCCACTACCCCTACACCATCAGTTACGAAGGGTTCAATTGCCAGGATATCACCTTCCTCTATTTTATGATGGTTTTTTTCGTTAACGTTGGGTATGGATAATCCTGAGTGCAGTATCCATTGATCCATGCTATGACCGGTCAGGTTGGCCACTGGTAAAAATCCCTGAGATTTCACATACTCCTCCACTGCTCCACCAATTTTACCCAGCTCAGCACCGGCCCTTATGTTACTGATGGCAACTTCCAGGGCCTGGTTTGCAGTTTCAATAAGTTCAAGCTGTTTTTCGGGGGTGTAACTTTTATCTCCGGATTGGTAAGGGCCCTCTCCTGAACCAATCATTACAGTAGTGGCTGAATCTGCTATGTAACCCTCAACATGGGCTCCCAGGTCAATTTTTACCAGATCGCCATCTTGCAGGATGGTTTCATCCCCTGGTGGTGAGGTGTAATGGGCAGTAACTTCATTGATGGATATGTTGCAGGGGAAGGCGGGCAAACCTCCTCTTTTTTTAATTTCTGATTCAATGAGATTTATCAGACTTAAAACTTTCATTCCTTCATGAACTTCGCTAACTGCAAGTTCCCTAACATCTTTTACAATTTTGCCTGCTTTTTGGTACATATCTATCATGACATCACGCATAGAACTGATTATTAAATTTAATAATTTAAACTACATTACTACCTATTATAATTCAATGACCATAATCATTTCTTGGAATACGATCTTCAGAGTCCAGTAATTATAAGTGAGGGGGACTTTTTCCAAGATGAAACTTAAAATAACAAAGCATTAATTATATAAAATCCATATATTATATGTACTTTTCATATGAGAAGTCAATAAGAGGTTTTGGGTATTTAAGGACTCAGATTAAACGTATGAATTGGACGGGGGTTAAAACATTCTGATTTAATGCGCTTAAGGATGTTAGAATTTAATACTTGAATGTGGTCATTCAAAGCCTTTTAAAACCATTAAATTTCATTTGTGATTTAATAATCTGTAATAAATATAGACGAGGGGAATACCTATGGCAGATATAAACATTCCACAAAACATTTTTTTAATTATCATTGCAGTAATAGCCCTTGTAGCAGTAATCGTTATTGTAATGCAATGGAGAAAGGTTAGGGAAGCCCAGAGCAATGTAACATTCCTTGAAAAACAGGCAGAAATAAAGAAAATCGAACTGGTTGAACGTGATCTTGAATCCAAACGGTTAATGGAAAATGTGATACCGCTCCCTAAAGATCAACAGGAAAGACTTTCCGAGATCAGGGGAGAAACATCAAAAATGATGCAAAAAGTAGGTTTTCTCCACAGTGAAATCAATGAAAGAGTTACCCGCCTGGAAACCCGAGCTGAGTATGAAAAACTCAAGACACTTTTGGACGACATCGAGAAAAAAGAAGCAGAATTAAATAAAAAGGGTAAAAAAGGGGGTAAGTAACCTATGACTCCTTTAGAAGTATTTGCTATTCTGGTTTTAGCAGGAGCAGTGGTTGTATTATTATATTACTACTTGCAGGATAACCGTAAGGTTAACTTCGGACAGGTGAAAAGTGATGCCACTAATTTGGGGGAAAGGGTCTATGGAGGGGCCAGTAATTTAGGCGAAAAGGTTCAGGGCGAAGCCAATGATTTAGGTGAAAAAGTTTCAGGAGAGGGGTCAATGTCTGGAATGGGTGAAAAAGTTTCTGGTGTTGGAGAAAAGTTAAATGTTTCAGGGGTCAGTGAAAAAGTCTCAGGAATGGGAGAAAAGATCAAGGGAAAGGTAAGTGTTCCCATCAGTACTGATAACTTATCCCACCGTATCGATCTTTTCCTGAATGAGCAGAGTGATCAGTTAATAGAAGACTGGGATCTGGCCACAAAAAAGGATCTTTCCCAGCTGGAAAAACGTTTCAATGTGGTATCCCTTGATATTGAAACCCTGGAAAAACGTTTCAATGAGTACCGTGGATCAACCAACAAAAAACTGGAAAATATTGAGGAACGTCTGGATAGTCTGGAGAATCCTGAGAAAAAAGTAGAAAAATAAGGATTCAAACAGAGAAACTACAGATTACCAATGTATACCGAGATAGTTTATTATATTTCTTATTCTTTAGCCCTATTTGGGGCTCTTTTAGTTTTTTATGGCGGAATAAGGGCAGCAATTAAGGTTATATCCAAGGAACTTTTGAGGAAATCCTATGAATATAATGACATCCGCCTGGACTTCACCAACAAGATAGTATTAGCTCTAGAATTTTTTATAGCTGCAGATCTAATCAAGAGCATAATGCAACCAACCTTAAGTGATGTTGTTGTTCTGGCAGTGATTGTGGGCATAAGAACAGTGGTAGGATATTCTTTAAATGCGGAATTAAAGGAATTATCAGATGTTAAATGATTATTTGAATGATCTCATGAATCCTTAACTCATATATAATAAAAAAATCCAATTAAATGGGATTATGGGATAAGAATAAAAATAAATCCTGATAATTAAGGGAAACCTTTATATAGTGTGGAGACCCAACACTGGTATACAGCGGGGTGGGGTAGTCTGGTGATCCCGCGGGGCTCATAACCCCGAGAGCCCTAGTTCAAATCTAGGCCCCGCTACTTATTTTTTCATGGCCAGCCGAAGGGCAGCTACCGGTTTCTGCAGATATATGTCTGCAGTTTAAACTGAGGAAACTCCACCCATCATACAGAACCGTGATGTCATAAGACATCTGCTGAGAAGCAGGACTCTGGAGCAGAAACGACACGTCTTCTGGTGGATGAACATGAGGATTCGTCTGATTGACACCAGAAGGAACGGTGAAACGGCCATTCCACGGGATGCAAGGGTAAACACTGCCAGTGAATCCTGTATGAGGCAGAGGTAACTCGCATAGATGAATGCTGCCACCAAACAGAAGGTGGGTTACTCTCGGCAGGCCATTATCTTTATTTTAATTAGTTTTACTCATTTTAATTAATTTTATTTAAATTAGCTTTTACTTTATTATTCAGAATTCCATTATTAAAAGAATTCCATTATTAAATTTAGAGAAATTTCTAATAGCAAATTCGCTCTTAAGATACCCTTTTAAAAAAAGTTAAAAATAAAAAAAGAAATTAATCGGAGCTTTTACTTTAATCCTTCTGGAAGAACATCATAATTCCAGTTATGAGTAGCCATAAACCGATTAAGATTCCTAGATAGAATGGGTTGGAAATGAAATATCCAAATATCAGGTAGATTAGCCCGATAATTATGGCAACAACTCCGTTCCAACGGCTACCACCGGCTTTAGTGAATAAAGCAACTATACCGACGATAATCAGGAACAAACCAGCCATGTAGACGATTAATCCTGCCACAAAGCTGAAAAGACCGGGGTTCAGGATGAATCCAAGACCCAGTACCAGAGCAATAATTCCCAGCACTATCTCCAGAAGCCCCAGACCGCTGCTTTCCACTCTGTCGGAAAAACCGGCGAGTATGAGACCTATACCTAAAAATGCCACTCCAAGACCGGTTAAGATACTAATTGGAACTAGTCCCAGCAGGGGAAAGGCCAAGACTATTATACCTAAAATTATCAGTACTATGGCCAGGGTATTTTTCTGCATATTTTTTCCCTCCTATTGTTTAATTAACTCCCTATTGTTTGATGTATTATATTTTGCATTAGTATTATATTTTTTGATCCATTACTCCATGACCAATAATTAACTTTAAAACCGGTGGATTGAATTTAAAATAAAAAAATAATTATAAATTATGATTGGTCATTTGATATAAACAAATATTATTCTTTAAAACATTTTTGGCACTGTTAAATATCTTAAAATCATTCTATTCCATTAAAAGTTCCAGAATCAGTTCAATACCAATATATGGTGGTGTAAACCAGTACTTTTCGGAATGGTAGTTCATATTTTTCCCGCAGAATGGTTATATACAAACTGATGAAGGCAACTGCAGCTGCCAGATAACGAATATCAAATTCTATATGGCCATTTAACATGTTTACCATTCGGAAAAGTGCAAATACAAATAAACCTAGCCCTATTACAGTTATAACGTAATATTCTCTTTCATTGATCACGGAGTAGTTTAACTTAATCAATTCCTCTGGATTATCTGAGTTTAAAATAGATTTCAAGTGGTCCGATTTTATCAGAAAGTCGTAACGCCGCCTGCGATCTTTATCCAGTATGTTGCTAGTGGTTATGGAAATTGATTTTGATTCATTGTTATCTTTGGAAAGTTTTATTTCACTTACTTTTCCATTCTTGAACATTTTCATTCCCAAAGGGAGTTTTATATGTAATTCCATTTCTTCAGATTCAGTAAATTTAACAATACCCTCATATCCCCGATTGAAACGTCCAAGCTTAAATTCCGGATTAACCAGAACGAATTTAACGTCCAGTTTGATATGTTTAAGCCCCCGATCGTCCGGAATCCCGATCCACTGATCCAGATTACCCAAGTTAATTATTAACTCGTCATCTTCTTCTAAGAATGGAATAAACCAGTCTCGGTTAACCCCAAATATTTCCATGTCTTCTATCAATCCTTTTTCCATTGGAAGTTTAATAAGGGGTTCATCAGTAAGAAGATCCATTACAATTCGCACCCTACGAGCTGTTGATGGAACTATCTGGTCTTCAATATAAACACGATTCTTTTTAGATAAAAGCAAGTAAATCCCCCCATTTTTTTAAAATTCCCTGTTGTAAATGATCAGACTTGTGTATAAATGATCAGATATTCACTTATTTTTCATTTGTCTGGACAGACTAATTGTACTGATTGTTCTTTGTAATTTCAAGTTATTCTAGGAATGGCTCAAAACCATAATATGTATATGTGAATTGTTTTTTAAATAACACACTAAAGTTTTTTACAAAATCATGTGATATCCCAGATGATCTTAAAATGTGTTCAGATTCTCACAAATATCATAATGGGCTATTCTAATGGAAATTTACAGAAAGGTTTAAAAAATGTTCAATAGTATTTTAGCAGGTTTGGAAGGATTCATAGTCAGCTACGGTCCCTGGGCAGTGTTCGGTGGATCCATACTGGAACAAGTAGTAACTCCTATCCCCTCCAGTTTGGTGGTGTTGGGTGCCAGTTTCTTCATGATGAAGGGGGTGGCTTTGTCGATGGGGTCACTGGAAACCATGTTTTTAAACATAAGCATTCCTGCTGCACTGGGAGTGACCCTGGGCTCACTTTTATATTATGGAATAAGTTATAAAATTGGAATTCCATTTGTCCAGCGAGCCGGGAAATATCTGGGGGTGACTGTGGATGATCTGGAAGGTGTGGAAAGGAAAGTGAAGGCCAGTAAGTATGAAAACCTGTTCCTATTTGCAGCCAGATGTGTACCAGTAATCCCCAGCATAGCAATCAGCTTGTTCTGTGGTATGATACGATACAATCCACGAAATTACGTCTTAATCACCTTTTTCGGAGCACTGGTACAGGCATCCTTATTGGGGATTATTGGATGGCAGTTTGGAAACTTTTATCTTACTATATCTGAGGGGTTATCATTTATAGACAATATAATACTTGTAATCATTGTATTAGTTGTTGTTTATTTCGTTTTTACAAAAAGACGACAGAATAAAGAAAAAAAGGATTAGTCTAATTAAATAATAGTTTTTTTTTAAAAAAAATATTATAAGCCACTAAATAATCAAACAATCAAATTGGGATCAATTAATTAACAAGGGAGTAATCAACTAGGGAGTAATCAAACTAGGGGATTAAAATGAGTTTATTCTCCTGTAAACTGATCATAAACCCTCAATGACCGTGAAAGGGCAGTGGTTTCAGTTATAGAAGCTCCGAGAATAATTGCCAGAAGAAGCTGCTCATTGGTGGCTCCAAATTCCCTGGCCACCTCCAAGTGAGTGTTTAGGCAGTGGGGTGATCCCAGGGCAGCAGCTGCCCCAATGGATATAAATTCCTTGGTAAGAGGGGGAAGAGACTCATCTACCATCATAACTTCTACTTTGTCAAAATAAACCTTTAAAGCAGGTGGGTTTTCAGATAAAACCTGGAATATTTTGGGTACAAAACCAAAGTAACTGTTTATCTTTTCCATTATTTCTTCAACATTTATCTCCTGATCATTACTCTGTGTAGTTTCAGTGTTCACCTAATCACTTCTTTAAAACTTTTTTCAAGATATCTTCAATTAAATGAGAATAGTCTTATGTAAAATAAATAGTTTCACTTATTCTCATTATTTAGTGAGATGAAATTGTAAAAATAAGACAGGCTTAAGGAATGTTCACGGGCAGTTAAAATTAAAATCAGATGAATATTTTTGGGGAGTTACAAACTGTTATAACTGTGGTAAAAAACTTAGAGATTATAATTGGATGTTACATGAATAGAATGTTGGATTATTGAATGTGATGTTGGATTATTAAGTTAGATGTAAATTATTGAATGGGTTTGAATTTTTGAATAGAAATTGATGCTCATTCTAGGTTTTAGATATTCTAATGGTTTGGTTGTACCAAACGCCACATGTCTCTTTTTCAATGGTTAATGGCATCCTTCACTTTATCAAAAAAACCTTTTTCCTCCTGGTAGATTTCATTGCCGCTGATATCGGCAAATTCTTCCAGGAGTTCTTTTTGACGGGGGCTGAGCTTCTTAGGGGTGATGATTTTAACATTCACATACAGGTTACCCTTACCATTCCATCTTAAATGGGGCATGCCCTGGCCTTTTATACGGAATGATGTCCCGGTCTGGGTTCCAGCAGGGATTTTAAGTTCCACCTCTCCATCAATGGTAGGAACATCAACTTTAGCCCCCAGTGTGGCCTGTACAAAGCTGATGGGTTTTTCATAGTGAAGGTTGGCTCCTTCCCTCTGGAAGTACTTGTGGGGTTTCACCCGTATGAGAACGTAAAGATCGCCTGGTGGTCCACCTTGTTTACCAACATCTCCTTCGCCTGTAACTCGCAAACGGGATCCATCTTCCACTCCTGCCGGTATTTTCACGTGAATGGTACTTTTTTGCCTTACAATACCTTTTCCATGGCATTCATGACATGGTGTGTCGATTATTTTCCCTTCGCCTCTGCAGGCACTGCATGGGCGTATGGTGGCAAACTGGCCCAGTGGGGTGTTCTGTACCTGTCTTACCTGACCGCTTCCGCCACAGACATCACAGGTTCTACTATCAGTTCCAGGTTCTGCCTTTGATCCATTACAGTGGGGGCATGTTTTTTTATGGGGGACTTCAATGTCTTCTTCCAGGCCCTGGGCTGCATCCTCCAGGGTGATCTTCATCTCGTAAAGTACATCATCGCCCTGCTGGGGTCCGTTGCGACGGCCTCCACCAAATCCGAAAAGGTCGAATATGCTCTCGAAACCACCTGCTCCTGCTCCTCCGCTTCCGCCTCGGTTTCCTCCGAATCCAAATCCGCGGAAAATGTCTTCAAAGTTGATATTGTTAAAAATATCTTCCTGACTGAATCCACCCATCCCTGCATGGCCGTACTGGTCGTAAGTGTTTCTTTTCTCCTCATCGGATAACACAGCGTAAGCTTCACTGATCTCTTTGAATTTTTCACCTGCTTCAGGGTCTTCACTCACATCAGGGTGATATTCCATAGCCAATTTACGGTAGGCCTTCTTAATATCTTTCTTAGTGGATCCTTTCTCCACTCCCAGGACTTCGTAATAATCGCGCTTCTCTGCCATGTTAATCTTCCTTAAATACTCTAAACATTAATTTTAACATTATATTATTAATTTAAACTATTAATTTTAACCTTAATTCTAAACATTAATTACTCAAGATTTATTGAATATCTCTTCTAATATGGGTCCAATCTACTATGGTAGTATTGGAAATATGGTAATATTGTAATTTAAGTTATGAATATGAATTTATGAGTGTGAAGTATAAAATCAATTTCCTTGCTAAGCCTGATTTTATTTACTAAAACTGATTTGGTTATTTACTAAATCTGATTTACTTTTTTTTTAAATTAATTTTTTTAAATGAACTCTTTTAGAATTCTTTTAATTAAATTTCAAATAATATCTAACTTACAGTATATTCAATTTTAGTGGGATAAATATAATAAAAGTGTTGGGTAGTAGGGAGTGGTATGAGAATGATCTCACACCCCTCAATTCATACTTCCCTTAGGTCTATTTCTTTACTTCATAGTCGGCGTCGATGGTGTCATCGTCCTTAGGATCCTGACCTTGCTGATCTTGCGCATTCTGTCCCTGCTGCTGTTGCTGCTGGGCCTGTTCTTGCTGGGCCTGTTGGTAAATGGCAGCTCCAACTTCCTGCACAACTTTGGTCAGTTCTTCGGTTTTTGCTTTAATGGCTTCCAGATCATCTCCACCAATTACTTCCCGGAGTTCTTTGACCAGTCCTTCGATCTTGGTCTTCTGGTCGGCCTGGACCTTATCACCCAGTTCATCCAGGGTTTTCTCGGCGGTGTAGATCATTGAATCTGCATTGTTCCGGATTTCCACTTCTTCCTGACGTTTTTTGTCCTCGTCGGCGTGTTGTTCAGCTTCCTTGATCTTCTGGTCAATTTCGTCCTCGGATAATTTGTTGGGGGCGGTGATGGTAATGGCCTGTTCCTTACCAGTTCCCATATCCTTAGCTGACACATTGAGGATACCATTGGCGTCTATATCGAAGGTTACTTCGATCTGTGGCATTCCGCGGGGTGCTGGTGGGATTCCAACCAGCTGGAACCTGCCAAGGGTGGTGTTTCCAGTGGCTACTGATCTTTCACCCTGCAGAACATGTATATCCACTGAGGTTTGACTGTCGGCAGCAGTGGTGAACACTTGACTTTTCTTGGTGGGTATGGTGGTGTTCCTTTCGATTAACTTGGTGAAAACCCCTCCCAGGGTTTCAATACCTAAAGATAATGGGGTTACATCCAGAAGGACCAGGTCTTTGATTTCACCAGCCAGTACTCCTCCCTGAATTGCAGCTCCTACAGCCACACATTCCATAGGGTCGATTCCACGTTCTACGGGTTTACCAATGTAGTCTTCCACGAATTTCTGGACAATGGGCATCCTTGTAGGTCCTCCCACCAGGATGATCTTATCCACATCACTTTTAGACATTTTAGCATCCTTTAAGGCCTGTTCCATTGGTGCAGAACAGCGTTTGATGATGGAATCAACCAGTTCTTCCAGTTTAGCTCGAGTTAGAGTGTGGGTTAAGTGTTTTGGACCATCCTGGGTGGCGGTGATGAATGGTAAGTTGATTTCGGTTTTCAGGGTGGTGGATAGTTCGATCTTGGCTTTTTCAGCAGCTTCTCTCAATCTCTGCACAGCCTGATCATCATTCAAGACGTCAACACCGGTTTCTTTTTTGAACTCTGCTGCCAGGTAGTTCATGATGGTGGCGTCCATGTCGGTTCCTCCCAGTTTGGTGTCACCACTGGTTGATCTAACTTCGAAGACTCCCCCTCCGAATTCCATGATGGTTACGTCCAGTGTACCTCCACCGAAATCGAAAACCATGATTTCCAGTTCATCATCATCACTGGATTTATCAATACCGTAGGCCAGGCTGGCGGCGGTGGGTTCGTTGACCAGTCTTACTACGTCCAGTCCAGCAATGGTCCCTGCGTCTTTGGTGGCGGTTCTCTGGTTGTCGTCGAAGTAGGCAGGTACGGTTATGACTGCTTTTTTCACTTCTTCTCCCAGGAATGCTTCTGCATCCTTTTTAATTTTTTGCAGGATAAATGCGGAGATTTCCTGTGGAGTGTACTGTTTTCCGGATATGTCTACCTTGTAACTGGTACCCATCTGCCTTTTTATGGATGTGATAGTTTTCTCAGGGTTGGTTACTGCCTGTCTTCTGGCAGGTTCTCCCACCAGGCGCTGACCGTCATCAGTGAAAGCCACGTAGCTGGGGAATGATTTACCATACTGGGTAGCTCCCTCTGCACTGGGTATGATGGTTGGCTTACCACCCACCAGCACTGCAGCTGCAGAGTTACTGGTTCCCAGGTCAATTCCTATAATTTTTTCTGTTTTAGCCATACAAATTCACCTCTTATTTTTCATCAGTTTTCTTACAAACTTTAACTTTAGAATATTTTATAACCTTAGAATTCAATTTATAACCTTTACAAAGTTCTTCAATTATTTCTCCATTCTTAAAATCTTCATGGGATTCTGCCATGAGTGCTTCGTGCTGGTAAGGGTCGAATTTTTCTCCCTTTGCAGAGATTTCTTCCAGACCTTCTCCTTCCAGGATATTTTTCAGGTTCTGGTAGATCATTTCCACTCCTTCGTGCAGATCATCGGATTTACCTGATTTAAGGGCTCTTTCCAGGTCTTCATAGGAGTCCAGTACTTTAAGAATGAGTTTTTCATTGGCGTAATGAATTTGATCACTTAATTCTTTCTCTGTTCGTTTTTTGAAGTTATCAAAATCTGCTTGAAGTCTTAACACCTGTTCGTGGTATTGTGCTATTTTCTCATCTTTGCTGGTGATTTCCTCTTCCTTCTCCTTAATTTCATCATTTTTTTTCTGGATCTCTGACTCTAATTCCTTCAGATCATCCTTCATCTTAGCAACGTCTTTTTTATCAGTCATTTATTCACCTTTATTGGGGATGGGAAGATTTGAGTAACTTTACCATTATAGTTACCATTGGTTATATAAACCTTTCTCTAAACCATGGTTATAGTTACCAAAAGTTATATAAAACTATAGTAACCAAAGGTTATATAAACCTTTCTGAAAATAGGCATTATAGTAACCATCAGTTATAAAAATTTTTTAAGTAATCGTAACTGGTGAAGCATGCCTGTAAGGTTTTAAATAACTATAAAAAGCTAAAATAAATGAAATAAGAACTTGGATGAAATTATCGAATTTATAATAACTTAATGTACAAACAAAGATTGATTGGGATAAATTAAATATAATCTAAAATCAACAACATTACTAATAAATATGAAAAAGTGAATGAAAAATGGATTTAGAGTTATTACTGGATGTTATGGGCTGTAAAACCCGTAGGAACATACTTGACCTTTTAAGGGATGAACCTCGCTTTGTCAGCCAGATATCCCGAGAACTGGAGATCGGCCAGAAAGCCATAATTGAACACCTACGTGCCATGGAAGAAGCAGGCCTTTTAAGCTCAAATTTCCAGAAAATAGAGCGAGGAAGACCTAGAAAATATTATGACATATCACACGATGTGGAATTTCAGATATTCATCAGCCAGGGCACTATCCGTGTGAAATCCCCTGGACATGAATTTCAGGAACTGCAACTACTGGAAGAAAGAGCCCGGTTGGGTGAAGATGTTTCATCTGAACTGGAAAATCTCATAGGAGACTATGATGAGGCCAAAAAACATGCAGAAATCCTGTTAAAACAGGTGGATGAAAGGAAAAGAGCTTTAAAGATACGATCCTTGAACCTACCCGTCATGTTTAATGGGGAAGAATCCCAGGATGAAAAACCATAGAACTGTTATTTATTTTTTCGTTATTTTTTTTAATTATTTTTAAAGATTTAATTTTTTTTGTATGGTAAAGCTTTTTTATAGATTAAATTTTTTTAATAGATTAAAGTTGTTTCTCATTACCAGGAATGAGATTATGTCTTTTTCAATGAATTAAGATTTTTTCAATGAATTATGATTGTTTCCCGCATTTTAAAGCAGCTACCATGGCCTGCCCCAGGGAAACAGAACCATCACCAGCACAGCTATTTTTATGTTGAATGAAATTGTAACCCTCATCTTCCACAACTTCTTTTATGGCCATACTAATGGCTTCGTTGTAGAAAACTCCACCAGAACCTCCTATGGTATCAACACCCTTTTTGCGAGCTATTCTTATGGCCAGTTCGGCCAGGCCCCTGGAAACTACCTTCTGTGCAGAGTAAGCCAGATCTTCAAGGGGCATTCCATCCATTTTCTTCTTCAAAACAGATGAAATCAATTGAGAAGTATCTAAAACATTCATACCATCCTTACGTGATATTTTTAATGGTATTTCCACTGTATCTTCGCCATGATATGCAGTTGATTCCAGTTTCATGGCACATTCTCCTTCGTAAGTCCTTTCCCCGCATATTTTAAGGCAAGCAGCCAGAGCATCCAGAACTCGCCCAGTACTGGTGGTTTTGGTAAGATTGAAGTTTTTTTCCAGTTGTGTAGCTATTATTTCGATTTCTTTTAATCCGTGGGGGAAATAATCAATGTAATGGGTTTTCATAAGATCCATAATCTCTTCTGCACTGTAAAGAGGGTGAAGCATACCCATCATCATCCTAGCAGGGTAACGGGTGGTCAAATCTCCTCCTGGCATTTCTTGAGGCATTAAACTGGCAACCCGCTCATATTCTGCACCGTGATAATGAAGTATTTCACCTCCCCAGGCACTACCATCCGCCCCATAACCCACACCGTCAGCCGCAATACAGATAAACTCATCCAACTCCCAGTCCAGGGACAGTGCAGCAGCATGGGCATGATGGTGTTGCACCTTCAAAACCGGGCAGTTGAATTTCTCCCCTAATTCATGGGCCAATTTGGTGGTGAAAAACTGAGGATGCAAGTCACAGGCCACCACATCAATATTCTGAGCCCTGGTAATTCCCATCATATGCTCAATTGCCTTCGGGAGATAGAGAAAAGTCTCGTACTTAGTGGTATCCCCGATATGCTGGGATACATAACACTTTCCTTCCTTTAGCAGGGAAAAAGTCACATCAATCTCAGGACCAAGAGCCAGAACATTCAAATCAGTGTTTATACGGGAAAAATCATATGGTTCGGGAACATAACCCCTGGAACGTCTTATAAATGCCATGTCTCCACCGCGGAACCGAACCACACTATCATCGCATCGATTAACAATTTCACGGTTGTGCAAGAGGTAATAATCAGCCACACCATCCAGCTTACTGATTATCTCCTGATTCTGGGTGAGCATGGGTTCACCAGGCATGTTGGCCGAGGTCATGATGTAAGCCGGTGCATCGGTGTAGGTGAAAAGCAAATGATGCAGGGCAGAATAAGGGAGCATCACACCCAGGTTATGCAGATCAGGTGCAACCTGAGGGGATAAATAATAATCCACGCTCTTTTTAAGGACAACAATGGGCCTATTCCTAGATAATAACGTTTTTTCTTCGTAATCTGCCACTTCAGCAAAGCTGCAGATAGTGGGAACATCAGGTGACATGCAGGCAAAGGGCTGGTTCATTCTACCCAGTCTTTCACGCAGCTTGATAACTGGAAGATCATCAATGGTACTGGCCACCAGATGGGTGCCTCCAATACCCTTAATTGCAAGCACATTACCTTCATCCAGCAGTTGAGCAGCTTCTTTAATGGGATTTTCAGATTCAATCCTATCTTCACGGTAAAGGAAAACTTCAGGCCCACATACTGGACAACAAGTGGCTTCCGCATGGTAGCGTCTGTCTTCTGGATCCTGGTATTCATCTAAACATTCCGGGCATAAGGGGAATTCTTCCATGGAGGTTCTGTCCCTATCATAGGGAATGGCATTAATAACAGTGAAACGAGGTCCACAATCAGTGCATGCAGTGAAAGGATAAAGGTAACGCCGATCACCTGCTCGCATAACCTCTTTCATGCAACGGTCACAGGTGGCAACATCGGGTGGTATAACTGAAGATCCTGAAAAGTTAGACGAGCTTTCTAGTATCCGAAAACCATTAAATTCTGGTGAACTACCCTCATCTAACCATTCTATTTTCACAGAATCAATTTTGGATATGGGTGGTTTTTTAAGTTTTAGATCATGTGAAAAAGTCATTATATCTTTTTCATTCCCTTCAACCACAATTTCAACCACATTACCCAGGTTTCGCACGTATCCATTAATCCCCAGAGCTTTAGCTATTCTGTAAACATTGGGACGGAAGCCCACTCCCTGCACAATCCCTTGAACCAGTATACGTGCTTTTTTCAAGTCAATACCTCATAATGAATGTTTAACTGGAACTTCAGTTATCTACAACTTCAGTTATTTACATTGTTGATCTGGAGTTATTAAGTTAGTTTTAGTTTATAGAATTCTTTTAATACTCCAGCTTTATATATAAGTTTGATCAGGCAGTGATACTATGAAGAAAATACTCCAGGAACTAATCAATGGTAATATTTCCATGGAAGAAGCTGAAAAAAAGCTTAAAACTATGCAAATAGAAGAATTGGGGGATTTTGCGAAAATAGACACTGGTCGTGACCTTCGAACTGGTTTCCCAGAGGCTATTTTTGCGGAGGGTAAAGACGATCAGGATCTGATTAAAATCATCATGGCATGTGCAAAGCGTGGCAGGGTAATGGTAACCAGACTGGAAGAAGATAGATACCATAATATTAAAGATGAAATTAATTTTATTCAAAATGAATCATTTAAAGTTGAGTACAATCGAAAAGCAAGGATTTTACTCCTTAAAGATGGAGAAATAGAGAAGCAGGGGAAAATTGGTATTATCACCGCTGGTACTTCAGACATTCCAGTGGCAGAAGAGGCACGTGTGGTTGCGGAGGAGGCAGGATGTGAAGTATTAACCTCCTACGATGTGGGTGTTGCTGGAATTCATCGATTATTTTCAAAAATCAGGTGGATGCTGGAAGAGGATGTTAAGGCCATCATAGTGGTTGCGGGTATGGAAGGAGCACTACCATCAGTGGTTGCTGGCTTGGTGGATGTTCCAGTAGTAGGAGTACCAACATCAGTGGGTTACGGTGTGGGGAAAGGAGGTTTCACAGCATTAAATGCCATGTTACAATCTTGCGCACCTGGAATAGCAGTAGTGAATATTGATAACGGATTCGGAGCAGCTATATTTGCTGCTACTGTGATAAAACAACTAATAAATGATTGATTACTTGATTTATATTACTGTATATGGTTAATTCAATTAAAAAATTATTAGTAATCACTTATTAGTAATCAAAAATTTGAGTTCTCCAAATTAAGTGAGATCAATAAATGAAAATAGTATTCATTATGGTCATGGTTAAAAAGACCAAAGCATATCCTTTTTCATTTTGAAGATTTAAATAGTCTTTTTTAAGTAACCATTGCAATAAACTGGCTAAAATCACCATTAGGATGATTGCTATCCCAATTCCAAATAGCATGTCCGATAAGTAATGTACTCCTACGATAATCCTGCTGAAAGCAAGTGTTATGGCGTAAACCAGAAGAACTAATGCTAAAACTATTTTTTTCCAGTTTCTTTTAAATGTTTTATCGTTGGTTAAAAAACAGATTATCAGGGGTAAAGTGTTTGCGAATGCCTGGAAAGAATGTCCAGATGGAAAAGAAAAACCATTAGCAAAATACAAATTGTTAAGATCAAGATGGGTCACAAAAGGGCGTGGACGAGCAATAAAATCCTTTAAAATAGGATCAATCAGTGGATTTCCAATTGCAGAAGTCATTATGGCTAATAGGAGCACTAAACGGTATGGTTTCAGTTTATTAACTTTAAACGAAGCAATGTAAATGATTATAAGTGGGAATCCAACCACATAAAGCATATATTTGGTGTAATAATACCAGAAACCTGCAAACATATAATTTGCACGTAGTGAACTAAAACTGGCTACCAGCCAGTAATCAAAACCAGGAGTGAAATAGGCAATTAGTGCACCTACCCATAAAATAGCGGTGCATAAAATCAAAACCAACTTTTTTTTGGTTCCGAAATCAAATAATCTTAGTTGGAAAGTTTCAGGGGTGTTCACAGCCATTCTATTACCACTCTGGTTAAAATAAGTTTTATAATTGGATACTTAGCATATTTTTTCAAATAATCCATATAATTTATCTATAGTGAAGAATCTGATTAATATTGCATAATTATAGGTCATTCTTCCAAGTAAACTTTGTCTTCACCATATTTTTTACCCCATTCACATAAAGAGTCCAGGATTGGTAGAACTGACTCTCCTTTGGTGGTTAATGAGTATTCCACCTTGGGTGGTACTTCGGGATATACTTTTCTGTTGATTATCTTGTCTTTTTCCAATTCTCGTAATGTTTTGGTTAACATTCGCTGGCTTATATCGGGTAACTTATTGTTTATTTCACCAAATCTTAATTTACCGTCTTTTAAGGAGCATAATACTAATGATTTCCATTTTCCACCTATTTCATTAATGGCGGTTTCTACTGAACATATATATTCATGGTTTTTTCCATTCTGGGGCATTTAATCACCGGGATAATAAAAAATTTCATTAGTACAGGGTGCATCTATTTATAGGCTATTAACTAATAAATAATATAATCACTACTACTAAGTATACTTTATGTAAGTATATATGATCAGTGTCAGTACATACTTTAAATACTATTAGTTACTTTTATATATTGTGAACTGTTTACCGAGGTGAAAAAATGCTAGTACAATTTGATTTACAACACTTCTGCTGTGGTCCTAAAGGATGTCAAATAGAAGTTGCATACGGCGAAATGATGGACGCAGAATAAAATAAATTCTTATTTTTTTAATTTTCACTTATTTTTAATTATTTTTCCTTTTTATTTTCAGTTCGGAGCTTTTTTTAAATAATTAACCATGCATCAGAATCAAAGATTGGGGGTTAGAATATGGATGTTTTTAAAGCAATTGATGATAGAAGAAGCATTAGAAATTATAAAAGTAAGGAAATCGAGGATGGAAAACTCGAAAAAATATTAGAATCAGCCAGGATAGCACCGTCTGCTTCAAATCGCCAGGAATGGAAATTTCTGGTGGTAAAAAATCAAGACACCCGTGATAAACTTGTTGAAGCTGCCCATGGTCAGAAATTCGTGGGGCAGGCACCAGTTACCATTGTGGCCTGTTCAACAGAATCTGAGAGGGTTATGCCCTGTGGTCAGTATGCTTACACAGTTGATCTGTCAATTGCAGTATCTTTCATGATACTGGAAGCCACTGAACTTGGTCTTGGAACATGCTGGCTGGGTGCCTATGATGAAGAAAAAGTTAAAGAAATTCTGGGTATTCCTGATGAAATCAGAGTTCCTGCAATGTTTACATTGGGGTATTCAGATGAAAATCCTCCATCAAGGCCTAGAAAGGATTTAAATGACATAATCTGTTATGAGAAGTATGAATAGTTCTACTTTTTAATTTAATCTACTTTTTTTAGATAGATATTCCAGATATACTAGATATTTATTCCGTTAGAATATTATTTCATTATAATATTTATTCCAAATAGCTGTTTATTATAAATATTTATTCCAAATACGCTACCTTTTATCCTTGTTTCGTCCATGGGGACAAACATAAATACACAATCCACACACTGACCACTCTTCACCATCTTCCAGATATTTTTCACATTTTCTGGCATCGTAACGCACTTCTCTAGGATCCTCCACGAGGAAGGGAGTCCCGGTGAATGCAGAAACCGGGCAGATATCCACACATTCAGTGCAATCTCCGCAGTGTTCATTCATCATGCTTCCAGTGACTTTCAATGGTGCATCGGTGAGTATGGTTATCCAACGTACCCTTGGCCCTGCTTTAGGGGTGATGAGAAGGCAACTTTTCCCAATCCAGCCATGCCCAGCCAGATGCGCTGCCAGTTTATGGGATAACACGGCACAGATCCGTTCATCATCGTAACGCTCCGATGCAGGAATGGGTAAGGCACGGAAACCTTCCCCCTGGATCTGGCTGCTTAAACGGGATGCTAAAAGATCTAACCGCTGGTTAATTATATTGTAACCGTGGTGGCGATAATTAACTGCTACTGCTTTTTCATGGCGGTGGGGAAGTTGATCCACAATACTATCCATGATCCTGATCCCCAGTGAAATTGCCCGGGGATAGGATGCAACCTCATTCCCGCCCTGATCTTGAATGAAATCATTTGCAGATGCAAGATCCGCCACTCCGTAAAAATCAGCTCCTTCCCTCAGTGCTAACTCTCTGATCTTTTTATCCAGTTTGTTTTCACTCACCATAATCTTCTTCCCATTTCAATTCAGTAATCGATCAACTGAAAGTCTATTTATTCAAATCTTTTTTATTTATCAAAATCCTTCTTTTTATTATTAAAATCAATTTTTAGCTTATTTTTTACCATAGAGCACTACGAAGTTGTAATACTTGTAATAAACATCCACATCCTTAAACCCAATTTTTTCCAGCCAATTTAGGTTATCCTGGAGACTGGCAGGATTATCTAGTTCCATACGGTCAAGTATTATCTTTTTTTCAGACTCAGAAAGAGAACCAACATCTATCTTTTCCATCCAGTTTCTTTGATATTCCTCTTCATTAGCAGGGTGTGGTCCTAAAACCTGGTCTGCATTGATGAAAACCCCTCCTGAGTTGAGATGCTGATAGATTTTCTGGTACAGAAACTTCTTATCGTGATGTTCAAGGTGATGTATTGATAGGGATGAAACCACAATGTCAAATATTCCTTCAAAATCATGTTCTAAATAATTTCCAACAATGTAACTGAAATTTGACTCATTGTTTACAGAATCGTTTTTCAGGGGGTCACTGTTCATCCTGGCTCGGGCCACTTCCAGCATTTCTTCGGATAGGTCCAGAAGAGTGAAATGACCCTGTGGGTAGCGTTCATGGAGGTAACTGGTAAGAAGTCCGGTTCCAGCGCCCAAATCCAGTATTGCAGGCTGGGAATTATCAACTGTAGCCAGATCAGAGGTTATCATGTAAAGATCTTCCAGACATGGAATCACATGCTTCCTCTGTCGGTCGTAAGAAGAAGCACCCTGATTGAATTTTTCCCTTAGTAACTGGTCACGACTTTTTTCTTCCAAAGAGATTCCTCCCATCTGCAGTTATTCTAATTATTTCTAATTATTTTCTAGTTATTCTAATTAATTATTGATAAGATTGTTAAACGTCGGTTTTAGTCTATTAATTTGATTCTATGTAGTATTTAAACATATATTTTAAACCTTTCTAATTACCTTTCCGGATTAATTCACTTGTTCGAGCATTAAAGATCTAGGACGGAATCCATAACGCTCATAAAATGACACTGATTTCTGGTTACCCGCAGACACCTTTACTGTCTTTTTCTTCACACCTATTTCATCCATCCATTCCAGTGAGCGTTTAATCAACATATCACCAAAACCACGTCCACGGTATTTTTCTAGAACGTAGATTGAATCAATTTCCCCTTCCCTATCTTCGGAGATGGTGGTGATGCAGTAAGCCAGCATAATTTCAGATTCTTTATCTTTCAACATGCCAATATGCATTTCACCACCTAAAGATTTCTTTAAAAGAGTTTTTGAACGTTCGGAAAATGTGAAATTTTCATAGTGTTCCTGAAAATCGGATTTTTGCTGACGATGATGATGGTTAAGTTTCTTCCACAGAGGCTGGATTAAATCCAGATCACGAGCATCTGTTTCAATGAATATTATATTTTCCATGGATTAGTCTCCACATGATTAGTTCCTTTGATTTAATTCTTTGATTTAGTTTCATTTGATTAGTCGCTGATATTCATTATTAACCTCTGTTTTATGGTTAAATGTACTTGAATAACATATAATCACTGAATAGAATCTCAATGACTTGAATAGCATCCCATCATCAGTAGCTTCTTATAACTTGAATAGCATCCTCATTATAATTTTTTTTAAAATTATTTGTCACGTAATCCCAAAGCACTGGGACAAATACGCCTGCATTGGTAGCACTCCTTTAAAACATAGCCCCGTTCATTGACAACGATGGATAATTTTCTGCAATTTTTTTGATTAACTGTTTCACCATTCAACGCTTTTTGAGGGCATTTATCTATACAGAGATTGCATTTTGGTCTGCAAACAGTATATGTAGCCAATGGATCACTATCAAGCTTTATATCAACCAGAACAGCCCCAATCTGGATCATGTTGCCGTATTTTTCATTTACCAGTAGTGTGTTCTTTCCCATAACACCCAATCCTGCCAGATAACCCGCATGTCTCATTGAAAGAATTCCCCTCGCGTACTGATTTTCAGCTTCCCAATATTCGGAAGGGTCATCAGAGGGTATGGGGACAGCTGTTATCCCTAAATCTTCTAAAATAAGGCACAACTTAATTCCTAAACTATCAACTTCGTCAGTGATAATATCATTTACATGAGTGTAGGGAATGCAACTTTCAGCGTATAAAGGCCCGGCAGGAACTCTTTTGGCAAAAACTATCACGGATTTACATTTAGAATAAATATCAGCAGGATTGAATCCAGATGGTGTGCCTTGAAATCTGTCCACACTGGCAATCCCACAAAGGTCTGCACCAAGATCCCTGGCTATAACTTTAATTTTTAAGTGGTCCATGATATCAACTGTTTTTGACGTTTTTTTAAAGATGAGCTTTTTATCCAACTTCTAATAAATGAACTTCTTAATATTCGGATTTTAATAGATAAACTTCTTATATTCTTATTAATTAGTGCATGTATAATCTTAGTGACATACTGCCTAATGAAATTAGAGAAGTTTTACTCCAAATTCGTTGCGCATAAGTCTGAAAGCGTATTTTTCATCATTTTCATCCAGTCCAGCCACACAATTTGAGGGTACTTCCACATCATAACCCCTTATACCTCCCTCTGCAGCTGTAAAGAGTATACAGATATGAGTAACTGTGCCTGTAATCCTCAATATGTTTATTTCCAGTTCTTTCAAGATTTTATCAAGGTCAGTATTGTAGAATGCAGAATAGGTGGTTTTTTCTATAAAAATATCCTCATCTTTTTGCTCTAAATCTTCAATCACTTCTGATCCAGTGGTTCCCTTTATAGCGTGAACTGGCCAGTTCATCTTCACAAATTCCCTATCATGCTCTTCGTGAGTATCGCAAATATAGATAATGGGCAATCCTTCTTTTCTGGCTTCTTTGATTTCTTCTTTAAGATGTGGGATTATGTTCCGGGTTGATGGAACTTCCAGGGGTGCACCTTCGCCTACAAAGTCATTAAGCATGTCAACTATTAAGAGCGCCTTTTTATCCTTCATTTTGGTCTCCTCAGTGGTGTTATCTTAAATACTCCCACATCAACTATAAGTTAAGCCCTATTATCTATTTTTCAGTTAATAAACCATATTTCTTAAACAGTCGGCAAATAGCAAGGCAAATCCAATATTTAAGGTCCTTATCACTTCCTCTAACAATTTTCAAGTCAAAAAGCCCGTCTTTAGTTTGTTGTTTAATAAGAAAGAGTAATCCCTCTTGAATCTGATGATTATCTCTTTCAAATCCAAGAAATGATAAGGAATCCAGGGCACTGATAATATCAGTGAACCAGAAAGGGTAGGAAACCCGTTCCCAATATCGCCTATCCTTCCGATCAGGATATTTATCTGCCAGGAACAGCCTGCTGGTCAGTAAATCTGCTGCTTTTTTTGCTTCTGCTGATTTACGATATTCAGGATGTGCTGCAAAAGCCCGAAGAACCATACCTGTTACTAGATGGGAAAATGGTCTGGATCGATCCGGTAAGTTCGGTTCATCGGATAGTAATGCTTCTTTCAAATTCATACCTGAAGTTCGGAAGGGAATGATCCAACCTCCATCGTCCTGTCGCATAGATAAAAACCATTGAAAACCCTTTTTAATCCGTTCATCATTCCCATAACCTGCTTTTATTAATAATTCCATAATGGCTGAAGAATAGGTAGGGGCATACTGGTTACCGTAAATCCCTCTAAAATCTCCTTCTGGAGTTTGGCAACTGAAAAAGTATTCTGATACTTTTTGTATTTGATGATGGTTTTTGTTAAGTCCATATTTCTCAACCAGTTCCCCTAAAATTCGGTAAGTCTCCAACTGGTCATAATTTTCCCTGGAACGTATATCTGCCCTGATTTTACCCGGATATTTCCATGAACCGTTTTCTTCCTGTTTTTTCAGAATCCTTAAAACACTGGGAATTTTCCATAACTCATTAATTGGTCCCAGTTTTTCATTTAAAATATCCTTACGCGTAAAATACTCAATCGCAGGATTACCGCAGGAAATTAGAACTGGAATAGAGTCTACTTTCAATTTATATGCACTTGAATTCATTTAATCCCTCTTAAATTCATTTAATTGGTTTTTATGGTTACAAAAATGACGTATCTAATCAAAATGAGGTATCTTAATCATTTATTTCGCCAAAAAGTTCAGCTGCTGGACAGCCCAATTCCTTCTGCATGAATATTTACAAGTAAAGATCTGATAAATGAATTTCTGCCTAAAGAAAGAATTATAATAAAAATAGTATAAAACTGCAAATATTATTCTTAGGCCATAAAGAATGTAAGCACCGATAATGTAGGTGGATATGGATAAAATACTTGAAAGAATTACCATCCACCCGGCATAGCTTTCATAACACTCCTCTCCCATTAAACTCCCTCAATTCTAGTTAATTCAATTCCTAATCACTTAATTCATCTATAGTTCAATGTATAGCTTAATGTCTTTATTTTTTCTATTACTTCATGAAAAAATCATTTTTAATAGATTGTTGGACTATTTTTCTACTCTTAGAATCCAATCAGCAGTGCTTAGTACATCACTGAATCGCATTGCCTGGGTAACCAGAACTGCGCTGTGTAATTCTTGGGCAGTGACACTTCCCGCGTAGTTGGAGACATTGAGGGTGCCTGTAGCATCAGACAGAAACTCCACCTTAAAACCCCGGTGAAAGGCCTGCCGGGCAGTGGTGTCACAGCACATCTGGGTCATATAACCGGAAATAGTCACGGTGTCAATGTCATTTTCCAGTAGCCAGCTTTCCAGATCCGTGCCAGTGAAGCTTCCTGGGAGGTTTTTCTCCACCAGATAATCATGTTTTCTGGTTAAAACTTCTGGTACAATTTCCCAACCATCAGTTCCTTTAATAAATGTTGCCGCGTTTTTTTGCAAGGCTGTGTGTTGAATGAGGATGATGGGAACATCACTGGACTTTGCTGCGTCCATGACATTTAAAATGTTCTCCAGACTCTCCGGAGGATAAGTAACCGATAAATTTCCTGAAAAATATTCATTCTGCACATCTATTACCAGTAGAGCTCTTTTCATCTTCTAGTTCTCCAAAAACATGATAGATTTAGTCATTGGTTGATATTGATTAATAATGCAACATTAAACGATGATTTATAAATCAGGAAGATATTTAACCTGTTCTAACACGTATCCTCTAATTTCGCCAGGTTTTGGAAGGTCGTAAGGAATATTACCATTTTCCAACAGGGGAATGAGTAGATTTTCATATTTTCCACCGCAGGAACAGTTTTCAGCTGACTTTTGAACGGGTAGAACCAGATCTTCATGGCAATCAGGACATCTTAACACATTTTTTTGCCCGGAACATTTTCCCCTTTTAGCCAGTGGATTTCCATCCACTTCAACTATGTCCATGGAAAAATCCACCACTGGAGCGTTACTGATTGAAGTTCCAATACCATAAGCATCCACCAATGGGTTCAGGTGGGATATTTCTTTTTCTTTAATACCTCCACTTACAAAGAATTTAACGTGCTCAAATCCTCTTAAATCAAGTTCCCATCGTGTTTCCTGGAGAATATGATTGAAATCACCACGTCTCGAGGATGGTGTGTCAAAGCGCACTGCGTATAATTTATCTCCCAGGGCTTCCGCTACACTTAGACATTCAAATTTTTCATCGTTAAAGGTGTCAATAAGTGCCACTCGATTAACATCAGGGTCAATAACTTCATCAAAGGCCTGGACTGATTCGGTGGTAGAACCAATGCAGATTATCAGAGCATGGGGAATGGTTCCCAGGGGGTCTTCCCCAATAACCTCTCCACTTTTTACAACAGAAACACCATCACATCCCCCAACAAATGCACTTCTTTCGATCAGGGGGGCTATTGCCGGGTGCATCCTCCTGGCACCAAAACTCATCACTAAACGGTCCCCTGCCAGTTTTTTGTAACGGGCTGATTTGGTTGCAATACCAGTAGCCTGGCACATTAACCCCAGAATAGCAGTTTCATAAACACAGAAATCCTGATAATAACCCTCTATCTCCAGAACAGGTTGGTGAGGATAAAAAACAGTTCCCTCCTTCATGGCCCGTACTTTAACTGGTAAATCTTTCAAAAGGTAGGTAACTTCATCTAAACCAGCCAGTACAGCCCAGGACCATTGATCTGGTAAGGATTTGGCCACAAATTCTGCTTTTACTTTAGGATTAATTCCTTTCTTTTTCAGTATTTCAAGGGTTCTCTGGAAGTACACATCGGTAACTTTACCCTCTTTAATCTCCTTTTCTCCAGCAACATGAAACATACAAATACACCTGTTAAATTATCACACGTGCTTAGCCAATCATTCAAATCAAATAATTTCCATCTAATCCGATACTTCACCTTCATAGACTGCATAAAATCCATCAGTATCAGCATAAACCGGTTTAAAACCGAATTTTTCAGATTTTTCCATGGTTTTTTTGATGTAGTCCCTTCCCCATGCGGTGATGGCATCAGCACACTCCAGACGATACCATCTGAAACGAGAGTAACCGTAAACTCCGTACATGGAGTTGGCCAGCCTTTTCAGTGCTTCCTGCTGCACATTCAAAATCTTCTTCTCTTCATTATCTGTTGATTCCTTCATCAGGGTTTTAAGACGTACCCTTTCGGTTAGGATGTTGCCGATTATGGATGGAACGAAGCCTGGGGGTTCCTTGAGAAACATGTACCCTCCTTCAGGGGAGATATGGCACTTTTCTGGGTTGCATTCATCCACCAGGGTGTCGGGGGAAACGTTTTTGGAGATGATGATACTGGGGTACAGGCTACGGAAATCGAAGTAAACGATGTTCTCATGCAATCCCTTAACCGGATCCTTCACATAACCTCCACTGGCTCTTTTACCTCGTCGGTTAGAGTACTGTGATGCGGAGGGTTTGTTAGGTACTACTTCTCCCTGTTCATTGGCCTTGCGTATGAGGTACCATTCCACCTGCTGGCCGGTGGTCATCCTGGCCACATCGAAAAATGGTTGCCCTACAATACGGGTGAGTTCCAGAGTTAAGGGTATCATTTTCTCGGCAATCTCGGTGACAGCCACCGCATCATCCAGAGAGTACTTGAAAAGTTTTTCTAGCCTTTCCCCACCATCACTCCAGTACTGGTGTATTTCATCCCCGGGAATATCATATTTTTCCTGGCCGAATAACTCCAGATAAACTCTTTCCAGGGTGTAACGATCCAGTTGAAGGTAACGGCGCATGATAAGGTAAAGATCCAGGTGAATTCTACCCTTTACTAGGGCAGCGTTGGTAAATCCTCTTTTCATAAATTTAAGACAGGAACCATCGGTACCCAGGTTCAGGGGAACATCCAGGATAGCTGCCCTGTCCTTGATATAGGGAAAATCAAAGTTATCGGAGTTGTAACCTATGAGAATATCAGGATTTTCATCTTCCACAATTTCCACAAATTTCTGTATCATGGCTGCCTCGTCTTCTACAGTTTCTGCAAAATCCAGGGGGGATTCAGCAGTGGAAATTACCATTCGCAATCCCTGGTTACTGGAGAGACTGATCATGATGATGGGGTCATCTTCTGCATTAGGCATGCCCTTGGGATTGTAAACCTCAATATCCAGGCTGAGAATTTTAAGTTCTGGAAAATCAGAGTTAACTGGTCGAATTTGACCTTTTAACTCCGCAATAGAAGCACCTTTGTCTGAGGAAACACAATTCATATCAGGCGATGCGGTCTCAACTTCCACTTCCACCTCACCCATGGGGAACAATCCCTTATCAATGAGATATCGGCGGTAAAATGGGATATCATGCTCTCTGATGTCTTCAACCTGGGATAAATCTCTTATTTTATCTCTTAATTTAGGAACATCCTGAGGATGTTTTAGTGTGACTTTTAAAAATTTTTTTTCCCGTCCTAAGTCTTTCATTTCAACTTTTTCTACATTTTGAACGTCTAGTTCTTCTAGTTGCTCCCGGCAGGGATCCAGGTCATGTGGCATCACGTATATGTAGGGTTTAAATCCTTTATCCAGTACTATGATGGAATTTCCAGTTGGATCATTTTTTTCTCTTCCGAAGAGTCTTACCACTGCTTTATCGTCCCGGGTGATGTAATCAATGTCCAGGAGCACCATTCTTTTGGTTTCCATACGATTTTTAATTTATATGAATCAGGGTATATAATTTGTTAAATCTAATTCCCGCAAATTCATCCGTTTTTTGTCATTAAAACCCTGATTTGGCTATAATAATGGGGGACACAGGACCAGTGATGGTGAGTACATATGTTCATACTCATTCTCTAACTCCGGCCTACATTGCAAGTGAAAAAAATCTGGTGAAATTATAGATTAATTGGACATGGATTAATTGGATCTATTTGACATGGGGAAACTTGATATGAATTGACATACATTGATGACATACATCGAAGTAATACTATGCTGTTTATTTGGCCATATATTTCAAGTGTAAATACTTGATAAATATTGATAGTGATGAGCAACAAGGTTTAATTAACCGGGAATTATTAATATCTGTTTTACCAAAATTTATTCAAACTCTATTTTAGACAATTCAAGATATTTAAGGAGCTAAATAATAAATGTACTTTCAAAAAATGGATAAAAAGAAGCACGACTCCTTTCACGTATCCGAAATTATTTATGAAGCTGATGCTGAAACTTTTGATTTTTTCTTTGGAAACAAAGAGAATGCCTCACAGAAATTGGGGAAACTGGTAAATATGGGGGATAACAACCTGGGATACCAGCAGATCTACGTGGTAACCAATGAAAAACACCAGATCATGGGAGTCATGGTGTATTCTGCTGGGGACAAGAAGGGAACTATGCAGGAATTAAAGGTTCTCTTACATAATTTCAACATCCTGGACTCCTTAAGATTCTTAATGATTGAGCTAGTTGACAGTATTTTCTTATCTCGTCTGGAGAAGGATGACTTTTATTATGCCATAGTGGCTGTGGATGAACACTTCCGGGGACAGGGAATAGGTTCATTTATTCTGGAAGAGGGAATAAAGCTGGCCAGGGAAAAAGGATGCAGGAGAGCAGTACTGGATGTTGATATTGAAAATGAGGGTGCTTTAAGGCTTTATGAAAGGTTTGGTTTTAAGAAATTTAAGGAAAGAATATTATCTCTCCCCGGTTGGAAAAAAGGAGCTTTTAATATGGAATATTTACTTTAATTCAACAAAATCGGGATTGATTGGAGAATTTATGAGTCTATTTGTTAAAGAAACAGACCCTGAAAACCCTGAAACCATAGTTTTCCTCCATGGTGGAGGAATGGCGGGTTGGATATGGGATGAACAGGTAAAAGACTTCAATGATTACCATTGCCTGGTTTTAGACCTCCCCGAACATGGGCAGAGTGCAGAAGTAAAGCCCTTCTCAATTGAAGGTGCTGCTGAAATGGTGATTGATCTCATCCGAACCAGGGCCCATAATGGAAAAGCCCACCTGGTGGGTTTGTCCCTGGGAGCACAGATCATCGTCCAGATACTGGCCACTCATCCGGAGGTAGTTGACCATGCCCTCATCAGCGGAACCTTGATCCGTGGCATCCCTCATCAGGATGTGCTTTTAAAACTTCTAGATTATACTTTTAAAGTTTATGAACCGGTGAAAGACACGGATTTCTTTATAAAAGCCAACATGAGGACTTATAATATTTCTAAAAGTTATTTCTGCAAGTTCAAGGAAGCCACGCTACAAATTAAGGCTGATTCATTGCATAGGATACTACAAGAGAACCTGTTCTTCAAATTACCCACTGGTCTGGAGAAAGCCAAGGTTCCGGTGCTGGTTATGATGGGAGAAAAAGATTATAAAGTCATCAAGGAATCTGCCCTGGATTTAGTTAAGGTTCTTCCCAATTCTTCTGCTTACATTGTCCCTAAAATGGGTCATGTTTGGAATATGGAATCCCCAATACTTTTTAATCATGTTTTAAGGAATTTTATCACTGAAAAATCTCTTCCAAGTGTCCTTGAAACTTTAAGTAATGGATTATAAGCGTTCCAGCATTGCTTTGTTTATCTTTTTTAATTTTATTCTGAGTCCTCATTATAGTAACTACTCTCCCTTGACCACAAACTATATATATAAGAAAATTCTTAATATCGATTAGTCGATATCGATAATTTGATATTGTTTGATGAAAAAATTCTAATATAACAGTTTAAAGATGTTATAACAATTATTCAATATCAAATTAACGATACTGTATCGATTATAAGATAGGAGAGAATTCTAAAATGTGGGATGAGTGGAGAGATAAATGGGATAACTGGAGAAATATCCACGAAAAAATAGACAAACTGAATAAACTGGGAGGTTTGAGAGTGTGGATACTCCATGTCCTTGATCATGGCCCAAAAAACGGTGTTGAAGTAATGGATGCAATTCAGGAACACTACGATATTGTAAATGACATGTACCAAAAGCGAAGACAGCAGTTTGGAGGTGATCATTACGGTCAACACTTTCAAAGAACAATGAGACGTGTCCCCTGTCGCCCTTCACCGGGTTCAGTATACCCTATGCTTAAGAAGATGGTTGATGAAGGTTTAATAGAAAAAATAGAAGACGGAAAATATGATTTAACCGAAGAAGGCAGGGAAATAATCTTTGATCTCTTTGGTGGTCTACGCGGACCAGAAGGGCAGCGAATGGACCGGGGAAATTTTGTTGTGGAAAATGTCTTAAGAGAGATTAGCAGTTACGTGGCCTTTATGGAAGACATAAGAAAAGAGAAACTCACACCACACAAGGAAATAATAGGGGAACTAGGTGAAAGACTAAAAAAAATGGAAGAATCACTCCCTGATGAATAATTCGGATTTAAAGACTTCCGAATCTTAGAATGATTTAAATTAGTTACTGGTTAGCTTGGGCTATAATTGTCCAAATTATTAATTGAAATAGAGGGAAAAATGACAAAAAATGCTATAGAACTTAATAACCTTACTAAAAAGTTCGGTGATTTCACAGCAGTGGATGACCTGTCACTGACAGTGGAGGAAGGGGAAATATTTGGATTCTTAGGCCCCAACGGTGCAGGTAAAAGTACCACTATTCGAATGCTGTGCACCCTCGCCCAGCCGACATCCGGATCGGCCAGGGTTGCAGGATATGATTTAATTAAAGAATCAGACCAGGTTCGCCAGAATATTGGCCTGGTGGCTGAAAAGATGATCATGTACGACCGCCTAACCGCAGCAGAAAACCTAAGATTCTTCGGGAAACTTTATTCCATGCCTAAACAAAAGTTGGAAGAACGGATCGATGAATTACTGGAAATGGTGGACATGCAGGAATGGAAGAACACCCAGATCAGTAAATTTTCAACCGGTATGAAGCAGAGGATCAATGTAATACGGGCGCTTCTGTCTGAACCAGAGATACTGTTTATGGATGAACCTACACTGGGCCTGGATCCACAGACCACTTTTTCCATAAGGGATATAACCCGGGAAATCAACCAGAGCGGGATGACCATCATATTAACCACCCATGCCATGACCGAGGCAGAAGCACTCAGCGATCGGGTTGCCATTATTGATCACGGTAAAATTGCAGCTTTGGACACGCCACAAAACCTTAAAAACATGATATCCCATGGTGATATCACGGTATTTGGTATTAAGATTGACAACCTGACCCGGGAACTCATTGAAAAAATCAGATCCCTGGAAATGGTCACTGCAGTGGCACAGCAGGATGATTATAATTTAAAGGTAAGTGCTCAGGGGGATGATGCCCTGAATCAGATCATTGACACCATCCGTAATGAAGGTGGGGATATAGCCTCCCTTACCAACAGCAATGAATCTACACTGGAAGATGTGTTCCTGGCAGTGACTGGTAAACAGATGCGTGATCAGGCCACTGAAAAACCAGTTAACACTCATCATGGCCATGGACCAGCACCCAAAGCGAGGGGAAGGTGATATTATGGATTTCATTAAAATTCTAAAAGATAGTTATCATGTAATGGCTAAGGACATGCTAGAGCTTAAACGAAACAGAATGTCACTGGCAGCCCTGTTTATGATGCCATTACTCTTCCTGGTCATGTTTGGATTCATTTTCCCCAGTGGTAGCACCCAGCAAAACATGCCCATGGGACTGGTTAACCTTGACCAGGGCCAGGGAAGCAATGAATTTATAGCACAGCTGGAGGCCATGAATAAAAATACCAGCTACATGAAGTTTCAAAATTATTCCAGTGTAGATGACGCTAAAACTGCAATTAACAAAGGAAAACTGTATGGAGTGTTCATCATACCTCCGGGGTTCTCTGAAAATTTAACCAATGGACAATCCGCTGATTTCACCGTATACGTAGATAACAGCAACCCCCAGATTTCCATGCAAATCCAGCAGGTACTATCCAGCACAGTAAGTGGAATGAATAACATTAAGGCCGAGGCTAATGTAGTGGGTCTTGGTAAGGCAACAAATCTGTCAGTTAATCCACAGGCTATGATCTTCCCTTACATTCCAAATATTCAGACCACAATACCGGGCCAAACAAATTACTTTAACTTCCTAGCTCCAGGGCTCATGATCATGATCGTGATGATGAGTGTTATGACCGGTATTCCAGAGGCCATCTCTAAAGAGAAGGAAATGGGCACATTCGATGGAATGTTATCAGCACCAATCAGTCAACTCTCAGTTATCATTGGTAAAACAGCAGCACTGTGTACCCGAGGTTTAATCCAGTGTGTGATAATCCTGGCCATTGCCATAGTCCTGTTTGGAGTTACCATCCAGGGAAGCATCCTACTGGCATTCTTCATGCTCCTCCTGGGCATATTCAGCTTCATAGGAATAGGAATAATGGCAATTTCCATGTCTGGAGATCAAGCTTCCAGTACCATGATTGTGAACCTGCTGATGTTCCCCATGATGTTTCTGGGAGGGATTTTTTATCCAATTCAACAGATGCCCTGGTTCATGCAGGCCATTTCACAGGTAATCCCCTTAACTTATGCTGCCGATGCAATGCGTAAAATAATGCTCTTAAACGCAGGTGTGGGAGATGTGATGAATCAGATAATCATACTGGTAGCATTTGGAGTGGTTACCATGGCCATTGCCGTGCCACTCTTCAGGAAATCAATGACCCGGTAAACAACGACCGGATAAACGATGACCTGATATGAACCGGTTAAGTTCATAAATAATGAACATATAATGGATTGAAATGGATAATAGGAAGAAATGGGTTAATAGGAGAATATTGCAGATTAAAACGGATTAATCTGCTCATGGTACCCATTTCATTTCCATCCTGAAAAATGTCCTAGAAATACCTGAAATGTCAAGAAATGTGAATGAATTCATGAAATTGTTGGCCTATTGGATTTAAAAAAACCTCCATTGATCTTAATGGATTTAAAAAACCATAAACGACTTTAAAAAATTTAAAGAGGTGAAAGTATCATGAAATGTGAGAATGAAATCAGAAACGTTATTGAAACCGAGTGTGAGGATTATTATTTGGGTATGGTAGATTTATCCCGGGTTGAAAACTCCCTAATTGAAAAATATGGATCATTAATTGACCAATACCCCCGAGCAATCTCCATAGGAATAACTTTGCCCTATAAAATTCCTGATAAGATGGTAATGACTAAAAAACAGCCCTATGATGTGACAAATTGCCAATTAAAATCAATTACATCACATTTAAGTCAGTTTATCGAACAGGAGGGATACCAGGCACTGGCCATGCCCAAAGCCAGAAAAATGAATGATGGGCCTGAAATTTCATTCCATGAAGTGGTGGCTAATCTGGCCGATCTGGGGAAAATAGAAAAAAATCTACTGGTGACCCCAGAAGTAGGATCAGGGGTTAATTGGGGGACCATACTCACCAATGCTCCTATTTAAATTATTAACATTAAATTGATTTAATAAAATCTAATTTAATAAACTGGAAATTTGAAGCTGCTTTAAGGGGATGATAGAAATGCTAAATGAATTCAGGTTTAAAATGTTAAATCGAGAGGCTTCTTCACCAAAAAACAAACCCTTAGAAATTATAGAACATCTTAATCTTTGTGATGAGATGGTAGTGGGGGATATTGGGTCTGGTGGAGGATATTTCACCCACGAATTTTCCAGAAAAGTGGGAAGGGATGGCCAAGTTTATGCCATTGACACCGATGAAAACGCTCTTAATTTTATAAAGAACCATCTTCTAACCGGAGACATTCAGAATGTGGAAACACTCAGGGTTAATCCAGATGGGATAAATTTACCTGAGGAGAGTGTGGATCTATTTTTTTTAAGAAACGTATTCCATCACATCCCCAATCAGGCAGAATATTTTATGGGTCTTGAAAAATTTCTAAAAGATAATGGAAAAATAGCCATCATTGATTATAACAAAAGAAAACTTAGTTTCACAGGCCTTTTTGGACATTACACTCCTGAAATTGTTCTTTTAGATATTATGAAACAAGCCGGGTTCTCCCTTCATGAAAAATATGATTTTTTACCGGACCAGTTATTCATGGTGTTTGAAAAATGGCCATGAAATAGGATGTAATCATTTTGCTAGGAGATATTCACTATTTAAATGGACTTAAAGTATTATAATGGATTTTAAACATTATAAAATGGATTTATGCAGTAATGTAAATAACAGTTGTTGTTAAGTAAATTTAATATTTCATTGGAATTAAATGGATGGTGGCTGAAACATGTCTATAAAAACCTCAATCAAGGAACATTTCACTAATAACCATTTGAATCTAATAAATCATTTTGAAAATGCTTCTTTTAAAAGTCATTGGGATTATTTCTTCCAGGATAACCCTGAGCTTGATTCAAATCAGACCTATTTTGAGGGTGATTGCAACTTAAAAAGAGATCTTGTATTCAGGAGATTTAATTGGAAAGATCTGGACGAATGTGTCGCACTGTTTAAAAAAGTGTTTTCTGCTGATCCCTGGTTCGATGAATGGGTATCCCTGGATCAATCCAGAAATTATTTGAAGGAACTGGTTGAAAATCCGGTATTTGAAGGATTCCTAATGTGCGAAGACTCAAAAATCGTGGCAGTCTGTTTAGGACACCGAAGATCATGGTGGATGGGGAAGGAATTCTTTGTGGATGAATTCTTCGTGAAAACTGGAAGACAGGGCAATGGAATTGGAACAAAAACAGTAGGGTCCCTGGTTAACGTCCTTAGGCAAGATGGATACACTCGTCTAACTCTTTTAACCAATAAGAATATACCTGCTGAGACCTTTTATCTTAAAAATGGATTTTATAATAATGAAAAAAGAACGGTTATGGTAAGAGAGCTTCAATAATTCAAACTTATTTTTTATTCAATCTTATAATTCTCATTTAAACATCCCTTGTTTTAATTCTGGTCAGCGAAGCGCCACCAGGCCACAGTTCCAATTATCCCAAAAATACAAGTAGAAAATAATATGATATAACTGATTATACCGGGGTATGAGAAATTTGGCCCTAAAAGTCCAGTACCTAACGCTGGGATGGCCCAGGGAATGTAAGGTATGATGCTGGGTATGCTGATGGGAATAATATTGGTTATAAACAGGGTAGCAATTACATAACCTATGGGGGCAAGATATCCTCGGCTGAAACTGGCGATAAACGCAACAGGAGTACAGACTAGTATGGTGAGAATTGAAGATTCTATAAAAACTATAAAATAGTGGTAAGTTGTTTCAAATGACCAGCCAGTAATATTCACGGCCATACCCGTAAGGATTCCAACAACAAAGAGAGTTAATGCTAGTAGTAAACACCAGATTATAATAATGATAAATTTCGACATAACAATGGTAGAACGATGAATGGGCAGTGATAAGAGGTCTGTTTCTGTACGATCTACGTACTCCCTACCAAAAACCCAGGATGAAACCATTCCGAACCCTATAATTCCGAAGCCTAGAATAATCTGAAGTAATATTTCAAAATATGAATGCCAATCATCCTTAAAGAGTGCCGATTTGGCGCTAGCTATGGTAGATTGACCTACAAGTGCAGGGTATTTGGTAACCAATACCATCAAACCCATCAGGATGCCAATAGCGGAAAAAGCCATTAAGGTTATTCTAAATATTTTAGACCTTCTTACTTTAAGAGTTTCGGCCCAAATTCCTGCATATAAACCTTTCATTTAAACAACTCCTTCACTGCAATAATTCTCAGGAAATATGATTCAAGATCCTCTTCTTCAACTTTTACCATGGAAGGTGAAAACCCGGCATTCACCAACTGAAAATTCACATTTTCAGGGTGATTTATGGCGGATGTATCGGTTACTTTAATTAAACCATCTTCAGTCAAACTGGTGGTATGTTCTTTACTTTCTAAAAATGAAATTGCAGCATTCTTATCCTTTAAATCAATTAAAAGGCTTTTATCCCGGAATTTGTGTAACTGTTCCACATCCATTTCCTGGATCAATTTTCCTTCATGGATTATACCAATGCGAGTTGTTATTCTGGATATTTCCCCAAGGATATGGCTGGAAATGAATATGGTAACACCTTTATGGGCAAGATCAATTAATAATTCTCTTATCTCAACAATACCTGCAGGATCCAGTCCATTTGATGGTTCATCAAGGATGAGGATTTTAGGATTATGAATCAGAGCTTTTGCTAGTCCCAATCTTTGAGAATTACCTAAAGAAAGATTTTTAGCTTTTCTATTTTCATAGGCCTTGATTTTGAGCTTTTCCATTATTAAATTAACTGCATTGGGGTCTTTAATAGAGCGTAATCGCCGTGTTATCTCTAGATTTTCTCTTACAGTCAGTTCACCGTAGGAATAAGGTATTTCTACCAGGTAACCAACATTTTTCCACAGTTCATGGCTACCAGCATGAACTCTTTCACCCATTAAATAAGATTGACCACTGGATGGTCGTATCATTCCAAGAAGCATCCGAATGGTGGTGGTTTTACCTGCCCCGTTCAATCCAAGAAATCCGTATATCTCTCCTTTATTTACATTAACTGAAATCCCATCCACTGCTTTAACATTACCATAATTTTTTGAAAGGTTTTCAGTTCGGATGATTTCATTTTTTGATATTCTCATAGAAACACCCCATAATCATAATTAGTACTGGTTTTAGGCAGTAATTGGATCATCCTTCGTTTTCTTCAATTATTAAGTATGATGTCAGAGCATCAATCCACAGATCCTTGGATGCTTCAAAATTACTTCCTTTAAAATCTTCCCGATGTATTATAAAGTGAATAAGTGACAGTAACAGGCCATTGAGGGCATCCATATCCACTTTCCTCATCCAGCCCTGATCCATCCAGTAACTAAAGAATTTGGAAATATCTTCCTGATCACGTTGAATATGGTTTTTTAAGGTCTCTTCAGGAAGTTTACGTAAAAGTAACTCATAATTTGATGAATTTATTTCACTATACAATGGCATGGTGGTCATAAGTTCAATCATCTGATTGAGAAAGCCTTTAAAACTTTTTTGTCTGTTCACACCCTGTTGAAAGATATTTTCAAAGAGTTTTCCACGGAATTCGCTTTCCACCTCTTCCAAAACATCGAAGTAAAGTTCCTCTTTTGATTGGTAAAAAAGGTAGAATGAGCCCTTAGATATATTTGCAGCCCTTACAATTTCATCTACTGTTGTTTTTTGAAGACCATATTTTTCGAAAAGTTTTCTACTTTTATTTAAGATGGTTTTTCTTATGATCTCCTTTTCAGTTTCAGTCCATGGTCTGGGCATGGTAACCTCCTTAAACTTGTGACTATTTAAATAATTATAGTCACAGGTTATATAGTTTTTCATGGATGGATATTAAAAAACAATAAAGGATGTTATGTACGGGTAAAATGTCTGCGGGTGTATAATTAACAATCGTTTCTGATAAAAACTGAAATTTCATTTATAATGATTTTTATTGATGTTTTGGTTGGATTGCCAACTGTTGCAATAACAATTGTTGCATAGCCAACATATTTATAAAGGGGTATGATCATAGTTAACTACAAGTTTTGTGATTGATTTTCAACTGCCATTAGATAATTTCAATTATTTCAAAACGTTTTTTCTGGTGTTAATTATGGGTAAATGTAAGAAAATACGTGAAGACGACCTTAATGATATTCCACTGGGCCTTTTTGCCTCTATAATCCACAGAGCTCGGATGATGTATCTAAACAACGAACTGAAAACATTGAACGTCACTTCCAGCCAGTTCGTTTATTTGATCAAACTTTACAGGAAGGGAGGTCAGACACAGGAAGATCTGGCCAACCATCTTTTTGTTGACAAAGGGACTGTGGCTCGTGCTGTTAAGAAACTGGAGGATAATGGACTCATCTGCCGGCGGATAGATTCAGAAAATCGCCGAAGGTATCTTCTTTACTTAACAGAAGATGGGAAGGCCTTAATGCCGGATATTATTAGTATAATTAAATCTTGGGAAGATTCAATCAATGAAGACTTTTCTAAAGAAGAAAAAGAACGAATTAGTGAGATTCTAAAGAAATTAACCATTAAAAGTTTGAACAAGCTATATGATACGGAGGAAAACCTGAATGAGTAATACTGTTTCTAAAGGGGGCAATTCGCCTCTCAACCCGTCAGAAGGCAAAAAAGGGCGTGGAATTGATTATAAATGGATAGCCCTATCTAATGTACTAATCGCATCCATGATGGGAACCATCAACGGTAGTATAACCTTGATTTCGCTTCCCGCCATCTTCAACGGCATTCACATTGACCCCTTAACTTCTTTCCAGTACCTGCTATGGATACTGATGGGATACGGCCTGGTAACTGCCACATTGCTTTTAAGTTTCGGACGTCTGTCGGATATGTACGGCAGAGTCAGGCTATTTAAGCTGGGATTCTTGGTATTCACCATAGGATCCATCCTGCTTTACCTGACACCATCCACTGGTGATGCTGGAGCCATAGAGATCATCATCTTCAGAATAGTCCAGGCAGTAGGTAGTGCCCTCACCATGGCCAACAGTTCAGCCATACTCACTGATTCCTTCCCTGTAAGTGAAAGGGGAAAGGCATTGGGTATCAACATGGTGGCACTCATGTCTGGCCAATTCATAGGGCTCCTACTGGGGGGAATATTAGCTGTCTTTGACTGGAGATACATATTCCTGGTAAGTGTACCATTCGGTATTCTTGGAACAGTTTGGTCTACTCTAAAGCTCAAAGAACTATCACTACGTGCTCCCAAGACCAAACTAGATATCTGGGGAAACGTTACTTTCGTCTCCGGTATAACCCTCCTACTTCTAGGAGTAACCTACGGTCTCATGCCCTATGGTAGCGATGCCATGGGATGGAACAATCCATGGGTAATTGCCTCAATGGTAGTTGGATTCCTCCTCCTGGTATTGTTCCCAGTGGTGGAAAGTAAGGTGGAAAATCCCATGTTCCGGCTGGACCTATTCCGGATAAAAATGTTCACCTACGCCAATGTTGCAGGTTTCCTCAGTGCGCTCAGCAGGGGAGGTATGATGTTCATGCTGATACTTCTCCTACAGGGAATATGGCTCCCATTACACGGATACAGCTATGAATCCACACCATTCTGGGCAGGAGTTTACATGCTACCTCTTACCCTGGGAGTGATTATAATGGGACCAATATCTGGAATACTCTCGGATAAATATGGCCCCCGCTGGATTGCCACCATAGGAATGGTAATGAACACCATAGGCTTCCTTGTACTGGCATCACTACCTGCCAATTTCAACTACTGGGAATTAGGTTTAACCCTGTTCTTCATGGGATTGGGAAGTGGAATGTTCGGTTCACCAAACAGTGCTTCCATAATGAACTCAGTACCTCCACAGGAAAGGGGAGTGGCTTCAGGAATGCTAACCACCATAATGAACACAGCATTCACCGCGAGTATGGCCATTTTCTTCACCATAGTAATTGTAGGAATAACCCAGCGCTTCCCTGATGCAATGGCCTCTTCTCTTGCAAGTATTGGTGCGGTACAGTTAACCCCAATCCTCAGTAATATACCACCAACAGGGGCGTTGTTCTCGGCCTTTTTAGGTTACAACCCGGTTGAAACTATTTTAACCAGTGTTCCATCAGCAGTGGTTAGTCATATACCCACTGCAACATTAACCACACTGACCGGAACTACCTGGTTCCCATCAACACTGTCTGAAGCTTTCATGCCTTCTCTTCAGATTTCATTCTACATTGGAGCAGTGTTCTGTGGTCTATCCGCCTTATTATCTGCCCTACGTGGGAAGAAATACATCCATGAGATGGAAGTAATCAAAATCAGTCCAGATGATGATGTGGCTGATTCAGATGAAGTTTCATAATACTCCTATTATGGACATTGGTGGCAGACTAAAAAAGGGATAAGAAAAAACAGGGCCCTGAGGGGCCTTTAACTATTTTTTTTTTTTAAATGTGATTTTTTTTGATGTTAATTGAGGTTATACAATTAATAAAAATAGGATTAATTCTTTTTTTAACTTTAATTCCTCTGAGTGAACCTTTGCATACTATTTTAATGGTGTATATGGTGGCATAATTTTGTTAGGTTGTGCATCAACGTAATATCCCTGTTTTAATAAATAATTTCTAAAGAAATTAATGTTAAAATCAATGCCTTCAGATTCAATTTCAGAGATATAATCCTCCAGTAATCTGTTGAATTCTTCTTCTGAGGCATTAATGAAGATCACATCAGGATTATATTTGCCCCATTTAAGTCGTGTGTCTATAAAAAAACAGTTTAATTTTCCTTTTTCTATTTCCATTTTTTACCCCCTTGGTTATAAACAGCCATTTACTAAATATTTACTTCTATTATTTGATTTATTAAAAAATTGGTTAAAAAATTTTTCAGATGAAGTGTGAGAATAGGGGGATGAAACAACAAAACCAAAAAATTAATTCATTACTAACTTAACAATTAAATTAACAATTAACACCTATCCTTGTTTAAGGATTATTTATGGGAAACAAATGTTAAAAAAGGGGGGATAAATTAATGGATATTGGAATCATTGTATATTCCCAAACTGAACATACCTATCTAGTGGCAGAGAAACTTCAGGAAAAGCTAATTGGGCTTGGAAACAGGGTCAAAATTGAGAATGTAGTGCCTGAGGGTGAAGTACACCCTGGAAAAAAGGATATCACCTTTGAAACTCATCCCAATATCGATGAATATGATGTATTGATATTCGGGTCTCCGGTGCATGCCTTTAACCTTGCCCCGGCAATGAAAGCATTTCTGGAACAGATACCGTCACTTCAGGATAAAAAGGTAGCCTGCTATGTGACTAAGGGGTTACCATTCCACAGAACCGGTGGGAACCAGGCTATATCCCAGATGAAAAAGCTCTGCCAGTCTAAAGGTGGAACAGTCATGGGAACCGGGATCATAGTTTGGAGGGGCAGTTGCTCGAAAGAGATTAACGAACTTGTTGAAAAGTTTAGTATGTTACTTTCTTAAGGGTGAATAACTGGGCACAGGTTGAAATTAGGGTTTGAATAATAATGGATATTAATTAGGATTACCAGCACCCTATTGGGATTGTTTGCATCATATTATGCTTACCGGTGCCCATTGGGATTATTTGCATTATATTATGCTTACTCGCACCCTATTGAAATTGATAAAATTTAATTGGATAAATTTTCTTTTAATTCTAATTCCCAGGTAAAAATGAGGTTTATGATGAATACCATTTGCTATGTTGCATTTTTAAGAGGAATCAATGTAAGTGGAAAAACCCGCATTAAAATGGCAGATCTAAAGGATGTTTTCGAATCAATGGGATGTAAAAACGTTCGAACATTACTTGCCAGTGGAAATGTAGTTTTTGACTCTGAAGATGAGAATGAAAAGATTTTAACCCAGAAAATACAATCTGGTCTGAAAAATGTATTTAATAGGGACATTGCAGTGATATTACGGAGTATTGGCCATCTAGAGAAGCTACAATCATTAAAACCATTTGAAGGAATTGAAGTGACTCCAGATATTCGGATGTATGTGACGTTTTTTTCCGAAAAAGCACAACCACGAACAATTTCAGTTCCCTATACTTCTCCTCAGAAGGCTTTCGCTCTGCTTAATGCAACTTCAATGGAAGTTTTCAGCACGGTAGATATTTCTAAGGGGAGGGGGACACCTGAATTAATGAATTTCCTTGAAAAAGAGTATGGATCAAATTTAACAACCAGGAGCTGGGGTACGGTCCTGAAACTCCTGAATTAAATAAAATCTTATTTAGGGCCTTTTGATGATAACTCGGGAATAGATATTCAATATTTCATTTTTTAAGTTTATTATCCTTTAATACTTAATTTAAGCATTTAAATTCGGTTTTATTTTTAATCCCAAGATGGATCTGATAATTCGGAATGAATTTGGGTATAAATCTGAGGAAACCATGAGGAAATTTTGGAAAAACTACTTTTAAAGGGTTAAACTAAAATTAAGTAAAGGTTTAAGACTTTTAAAAAATTCAAAGGATTCAATATTTGGTTCATAAGTAAAAACTAATTCTTTGAGTTAAAAATCCAAAATGGAGGTTTAAACATGGTGGATGTAAAAGAAATAAAATCATTAAAACTGACACCCTTCACTAAGATGTCAGCTACAATATATGGAATATTGGGATTGATTGGAGCCCTTTTAATGTTTGTTGCACTCACTATTATACAGGTTTCAGGAGTGTTACCTCAAATAGGACAGTTCAATCTGGTAACTGGAATAGGGGTACCGTTAATTATTCTACTTCCAATAGGTGCATTTTTCAGTACAATAGTGGCAAGTTTTTTCTCGGTAATGCTTTACAACACATTAGTACCAAGAGTAGGTGGTGTAAAGTTAGAACTAGATGGTAATGAGGTGGGAAAAATTCCCGTGATTTCATTTTCCCTGATACTATCTGCTATAGGGGCAATATGGGCTTTTATAGTTGGATTAGTACTTGCAGCGATTATATCACCATTATTCTCACTTATAAGTGCAATTAGTGCTTCACCTGCAGCAGCCAACATAACTGCTAACATAACTCATGCTTCAGGAGCAACCATACCTACCGGGGCAGAAGTTGGATCAGCAGGGATATTAGTGTCTATTGTTTTAATAATCGGACTGCCCATAATGGTATTTGTATTCGGATTCATTTGGAACGCTTTATTTGCACTATTCTACAACTACATAGTAACCAGAGTGGCTAAAATCCAGTTAGAATTTGGTCAAATCACTGAAAACTTGCATGAACTTAAACAAATACCAGTAATACCCACTACACTGGCAGTTGCACTTGTTTACACATTATTAGGGCTTATATCGGGCATCCTGTCTGGTAACTATGGAGAATTCATATCTAACTTTATAATTTACTTCATAGAAACCGCCTTAATCGCGCTCCTGTACAACTACCTGGCACCTAAGATTGGTACCATTAAATTAAATCTAGAATAAACTAGATCAATTATTTTTTTTTAAAGGATTAAAATGTTATAGGGGGTCAAGGGGATGATGAAAGCAACATTATGCAAAAAATACAGGTCAATAGATGTTTTTCATCTGATATGTTTGAAAAACCTGTTCTAAAAGATAATGAGTATTGGTAAAAATACATGCCTCCACATTAACTGCAGGGAATTGAGAACGCGAAGTTTAAATGTCCCTCACCAGTATGTGGAAAAGGCCATAAAAAAAGGGAATGTGATCATAACTGAGGAAAATGATAGTTAAAAAGGTGATAGAGATGGATTCATATAGAAAGACAGGAATAATTGTGGGAGTATTATTTATTATTGCGACGGTTGCGTCTATATTGGGCAAGGTTTCTTTAGGTTCGATTTTAGATGCTCCTAATTATCTTATTAGCATTTCTGCACATGGGAACCAAGTGATACTGGCAGCGCTATTTTTCTTAATAGCTGCTATTGCTGCTGTTACCATTTCATTTATGTTGTTTCCAATCCTTAGGCGGTATGTTGAAAGCTTAGCGTTGGGTTATGTTGTTTTAAGAATATTTGAGAATGTTTTCTATGTTGTGGGTACACTGGGTCTTCTTTTAATGTTAACAGTTAGCCAGGGATATGTGGCAGGAGCGGTCGATGCTTCATATTACCAGGTTTTAGGGATATTACTGTTGGCATTAAAGGATTGGGCTGGTTTGATCGGGACTTTGTTCTTTGCTGGTTTGGGAAGTATGACTCTAAATTATGTGTTGTATAAATCCAAACTAGTCCCTAGATGGTTATCTCTTTGGGGGTTCATTGGAGCTGCATTAATAGTATTACTTGGATTGTTTGGTATTTTAGGTTTTGGAATGGGCTTAAATTCTCCATTTGCATTAATAGCTATTCCAATAGCAGTGCAGGAAATGGTATTTGCAGTATGGCTCATATTCAAAGGATTCAATCCATCTGTAATTGCTTCCAAGTTTCCTAAGGGGGAATAGGTGAATAAGCATGGAAACCAGGGCCTCAGGTCAAAGCAAGCGACAGATGTCATACGAGTTCTATAAGAATCTGTTCAAACTGACTATTGGGGGAGGAGTAGTATTCTGGATAATTACCATCATAACTTCCCTGCTTCCCATAGCAGCAGAGTATAGGGCTGCTTATTCAAATTGGGGTATTCTAACGGTTTGGGTTGATTCTTTATTTGTTGGTTTAATTATCGGATGCATAGTTAGCTATTCCTTTCTCCGTTTTTTTGATAAGATTCCAACAAAGAATCCAATTCTAAAATCCGTGACACTAAGCTTCATCGCACTATTCATTGCCACAATCCTGATCGATATTCCCAGAAGTTTCCAAGGATCGAGTGATGCCTTGTATTATTTCCTCATGGGTGTAATGTTTAATTTTGCAAGGTTTATCATTCTGGGAATAGTTATTGGCTATTTATACGAAAGGATAAAAGATTAAAATGTGAAAAAATGGATTTTCTATAGAAAGACCGGAGTTTTGGCTTATATCTAACATTTTAAACTCAGGAACGTGGAGCAATATACATTGTAAAAGACCCAGTAAGGAAGAAAGTAATAGCTGGGAATGCAAGCGAAAATACTGAAGATTTATTATTCCTCAAAGAACTCATTGAGGCGGGAAAGATAAAACCAGTTATCGATAGAACGTATCCACTGGAGCAGATTGTTGAGGCCCACTGGTATGTTGATAAAGACCATAAAATGGGGAATGTGGTTATAAAAGTAGAACATGAATGTTGTAAATAAAGGATGAGGGGATAAAATGACTAATGAAGGATTTGATTTCGGAGGGTCTCGTTTATTTGAGAACGTTCCCTGGATTTTAGGATTGGTATTTTTTATAGCCAGTATGGGAGTATTTTTTTATTTTAAGTCACCATATATCCAGATATTGGCATTACCTCTGCTTTTGCTATCTGCAAATTTTTTTATGGGAACGTATGTGACCAGGAATTTTTCAAAAACTGATAATATGACACTTCCATTTGTTGATCTGTTTTCCTCAGACGAGGACCTTATTCTAGATGCCGGGTGCGGTTCTGGCAGGGTCACTATCGAGTTGAGTAAGGTTTGGAATAAGGGGCAGATCGTGGCTCTAGACCTTTTTGAATCAGGAGAGGATATCGCTAGTAGAAACTTGCTTGAGGAAAACCTGAAAATTGCCCGAATAACTGAAAGAGTTCAAGTAGTAAGGGGAGATGTTTTAAATCTTGAATTTGAGGACAACACCTTTGACACGGCAGTTAGTGTCCTTTTATTGAATAATTTGGGTAAAGCAAAATTAACCGGATTGAAGGAACTGTATCGTGTGCTTAAACCCGGAGGAAAAATATTGATAATAGTTCCCACCTTCAACTTACAAACATTCGCGGTTATGAGCTTTTTAACTTTAATACTCACCACCAGTAACGAATGGCGGTCTCTTTTCCAGCAGGCGGGGTTCAGTCTTCTTGATGAGGGAAATATCAACTTTGGAAGATTTTTCCTGTTACAGAAATAGTTGTTGAAATATAATAGAAAATGAAAAGGTGAAAATAAAGAAAATGAAATCAAGAAGGCATTGCCCATGAAATCTCTAATAGGTTTGTACTCATACCACCATCATAACACTGAGGAGATCGCTAAAGTCTTCGTTAAAGTCTTTGATGCAGAAATAAAAACTCCACAGCAAATAAAACCTGACGAACTTCAAGAATATGATCTAATAGGATTTGGTTCAGGGGGGAATGAATAAGGGCCGGCCCAATGCTCGTGATCTTAAAGCTGCAGAAGAGTTTGCATGGAATTTACAAAAAATAAAAAACTCATAGTTACCATTCATTATGGGTAAAATCATGAAAAAGTGCAGATAATCCTTTAACATAAGGCTAGACTTTCTGTTAAATTAATTTAGGGGATATGTGGAAATGGATATGACAGAATTTTTATATTACTTTTCTTTAATAAAATTTTTAGTGAAATTCTGATAAAATAAGGTGAGAAACATGCAAAAATATGTTCTTTTAGGAAATTGGACAGATAAGGCACGTGAAACTTTTTTAGAAATCCCAGATAGAGTTAAATTAACAAAAAATATAATCGGAGAACTCAAGGGGAGTATAGAGTTTTTCTTTACCATGGGTGAATATGATTTTGTTACCATCATTGACATGCCCGATGAGGAAAGCATGGTAAAATATCTTTTTAAAGCTTATGAGGCACGATATATTACCATTAAAACCCTCAGGGCATGGACTGATACAGAATTTACCAAGATGGTTTCTGAAATTTAATTAAAGATCCATTAATTATCATAATTTTCTAGATCATTCATTACCTTAACTCATCCTATACTTACATCTTCCATTTATTTTTACAAACGATTTGAAAAGGTTTAAGCGTAATTTATGTTTGTTGAAGTAATATTTGCAGTCCTGTTGAATTAATATTCTGTTTAGCCCGAATCGATGATGACTATATTTTTAGTACTTTTATTTCTAGTATTCTATTACTTTAGGCACCATACCCGCAATCTTAACACACAGTTCAACGTCACTTAATGTGAATTTACTTTTAGTGTAATGTTTTTCTCTGTTAATTTCAACCAGTTTTTCATATAATGTTTTTGCATCAGCCTCTGAAACTTTCTGTAAAGTATCAGTTCCAGAATCCAGGAAAATCCTGGCAAAAACAGGTCCCACCCATTTAATCCTCACCATGTCTGTTAATTTTGTTAATTCTAGAAGCACAACATCCTCTATTCCAAGCTCGGAAGTTAATTTTTCCCGATCTTCTGATGTTTTAACCTGTTTAAAAAGATGGATACTGGTCTTAATTCCGGCATTCTTCAATTTATTGAGAGTTTCTTCTTCAACACCTGGAAATTTATCCAAATTAACTGGATTGGGAGTGTAACTGTTAACTTCTCTTCTTAAAATCAGGAGATAATCTTCAGGTAAACCTGATTTTTCAGCAAATATCCTGGTCTTTTTAGGAGTTTTCAATAAATTAGCAAGATCCTGGAGATTTTCAACTTTATTTTTCTTTAAAATTTTAAATCTTTCATTAAGGTGGTTTTTAAGTATCTTTCGACTGGGCAAGAGTTCAGAATTTTTAATTTCTTCCATAAATTCATTTAAAGGAATTTTTTTAAGGTCAATATGGTAATTTTCCACCATGATAATCCCCAGGGTTTCTATTCATTCATTATCTCATTAATCATTATGTTATTCCTTATTTCAATCCTATTCCATTTCAGGTTTTTTTCACTTATTTTTTAATTCCGTATTATTCAAATGTTGCCACAGTTTCCCTGAGATACCTGCGTATATCTATGTTCTGGGTGCATTTTTCTTCACATTCACCACATTCTGTGCAGAATGATGCACTGTCCCTTTTAGCTTTTAGAAATTTGTAATTTCCAGAGGGTTTTTCCATATTCTGGTATAGATAAACATCATTCAACAGGTTCAAATTCAAAGGAATGTCCACACCATCAGGGCAGGGCATGCAGTAATTACAGGCAGTGCAACCAACGTGGATCCTTGCCTGATATGCCTCTCGAACTTCCTGGATCAGATCCTTCTCAACATCAGTTAAGCTATGAGTATGCCCCTTCTCGGCAATCTGAAGATTCTCTTTAACCTGTTCCATGGTACTCATACCACTTAAAACCACATTCACTTCGCTTTGGTCCCATAGGAACCGTAAAGCCCATTCTACGGGTGTTTTTTTAACCGGGGCTCTGTTCCACATGGCCTGAATATCAATGGGGATGTTTTTTGCCAGGCAACCCCCCCTTAGGGGTTCCATGATCACCGTTCCCAACCCCTGGGATGCTGCGTATTCCAGTCCGGGTCTTCCAGCCTGGAAGTTCTGATCCATGTAGTTGTACTGAATTTGGGAAAAACTCCAGGGGTATGCGTCCACAATTTCTTTGTAAAGTTTAAGTTCATCGTGGAATGAAAAACCAGTGTATCCGATCCTACCATCATCTAAAGCAGAGTCCAGGAACTGGAAAACTTCCATTTCTTTAAGGTTTTCCCAGGTGCTGTGGCCGAGACCGTGCAGGAGATAAAAATCAATCCTGTCAGTTTGAAGTCTCCGGAGCTGTTCATTTAAATAATAATCCATATCTTCCTTTTTCTGGATGAGCCAGCTTGGTAATTTGGTGGATAAATAAACCTGATCCCTATAACCATCTTTAAGGGCATTTCCAACCAGGATTTCACTCATACCTCCCTGGGTTGCAGTGGCACCGTGGTAGGGATAGGCAGTGTCCACGTAGTTCACACCAGAGTCTATGGCGTAATGAAGCATCTGGGTTGCCAGTGGTTCGTTTATTTTTTCAGGGTTGCCCTCCAATATGGGAAGGCGCATACATCCAAAGCCAAGTATTGAAACTTGCTGACCTGTTTTTCCAAAGTTTCGGTATAACATGAGTAATGAGTCCTCCTGATAAACAATGAAATTTCATTAAAGTATTTATAAAAAATTTCTTGATGTGAGTTGATTAACTGATGGTGAGTTGATTAACTTAAGGGTAAATTGATAATTAACAAAATTGGAATTTGTCTAACTTCCGGAATCATATTAGAATAACATTATTTAGTATATGTTTGATTAAATAAAGATCATGTCAACAAAAGCCGCATTCATATTCATTGCACCAGAAAACGATCCCGAACAGCATCGCGCAGTAATTGATTCACCGGTAATTGAACTTTCAGTGGTGGGTGTTAAAAACTATGATGAAGCAGAAAAGGTCGCCCTGGACCTTGTTGCAGAAGGCATAACAGCCATAGAACTGTGTGCCGGGTTTGGAAGTGAAGGAACCGCCCGAATTGCCCGAGCTGTAAAGGGAAAAGCAGTTGTAGGGGTGGTACGTTTTGATTTGCACCCTGCCTTCGACCATAAAAGTGGGGATGAACTTTTTTAATTTAATACATTGAACAAACACTTCCTTAAACAACATTTCCCCTCTTTTTTTAGCTTATGGAAATTTTCACATTTTAAGGAAAAAAGTGTCATGTTTTAAACCCCCAATTAGTATGATTAAAACTAAACGATTATTAATAAGGCCATTAATGGGTGATGAATTAAAAAAACACATTGATTCGCCCCAGGAATTCGCTGAATGCATGGGTTTGATACCTTCACCAATATTGATGGATAAAAATACCCAAGAAGCAATATTAAATGATCTGTTGCCTAACATAGAAGATTCAAATAAAGATCCTTTGTTTTATACCATGTGGATAGTTGTAGAGAAAAGTGAAGGGGCAATTGTTGGGGGGATATGTTTTCATGGTGAACCCGATGTAAATGGGGAAGTAGAAATCGGATACGGAACAGACTACGGGTATAGAAACAAAGGCATAATGACGGAAACCATAGCTGGATTGATTCATTGGCTTAAAACAGATGATAAAGTTAAAATAATCCGGGCCGAAACTGAAGCGGATAATACTTCATCAATTAGAGTATTAGAGAAGAATAATTTCAAGATATTTCAACGTAATGCTGACTATGTAATCCTGAAATTAAAATTGTAATAGAAGTATATGCCCCTAATATTTATTTTTTGATTATTCTTCTTTTTTATTTTACAATACCCTTTGCTGGGTGTTTAAATCCTATTTAAGATGAAAATTATACCTTGAGATAATCTTGTCTAAAACTATAAATAGTACCTTGCATTATACAGTACCTTGTAAGATGCAGTGATAATCATGAACACTCAATTTAAAAAAGGAGTACTGGAACTGTGTGTCCTGGTTCTCCTTGACAGAAAAGACTGTTACGGTTACGAGATGGTGGATGAAATCTCGAAGAACATTTCCATTTCCGAGGGAACCATTTATCCTCTTCTTAAAAGGCTAAAAAAGGAGAAGTTCGTGATTTCATACTTAAAAGAATCCCAGGACGGCCCGCCTCGAAAATATTACCAGCTAACTGAATTGGGAAAAGGAAAAAAGGAAAAATTAGTGGAAGAATGGGAAAATTTCTCTATCGGTGTAAATAATTTATTAAATTTTGAAATCACGAATAATTCGGGGGCTATTAAGGATGAATAAGAAAGAATATCTTGACCAACTCAGCAAACTCCTGAGAACACTTCCAAAGGAGGACAGAGAAGATATAATCTCAGATTACCAGGAACACTTTGCAATTGGTTTGGAGAAAGGTAGAACTGAAGAAGAAATTTCAAGGGCACTTGGAAACCCTAAAAACGTTGCTAAACAGATTAAAGCAGACAATTTGGTTAAAAAAGCTCAAGATAAACCCTCAATTGGTAGTATAATTGGGGCAATATTGGCAACAATGGGATTAGGTCTTTTTAATCTGATATTTGTGGCAATACCGGTCCTGGTGGTTGCAGTAATTATTTTGATCTTATTTGTGGCTGGAATTATCATTATCTTTACAGGGATATATTGGGTTTTAGTACCCTTTTTACATCTTATTATTCCTCAATTAGCTATCCCCACTTTTATCAATTCGCCAGGTAATGGAATTTTGAATATTCTAGTGGTAGTGTTAAGTGGAATCGGCCTGACAGCTGGAGGAATTATTTTAGTAGTGTTAATGGCGTACATTACTAAATGGTTCTATGAATTAATGATCAAATACCTGAAACTGAATTTAAGAATTATTAAAGGACGGGAAAGGGATTTTTAACATGATAAATTGGAACAGGGGGTTAGATCTATGAGAAAATTTCTTTGGGAGTTACTGGCCGGTACTAAGGGTGGATTGAACCGAGCTAGGATCATAGATGAGTTAAGAAACAGGCCTTATAATCCAAATCAGCTCGCTGAAAGGCTTTCTCTTAACTACAAAACCATAAAGTACCATATTGAAGTTTTAGATAAAAATGGTATAGTGACTTCCACCGGTAAAGGGTACGGTACATTATATTTCCTATCAGATAAAATGGAAGAAAATTTCGACATTTTTTTGGAAATATGGGAACAATTTAGAGGATCTCGTGCTAATGTTTATCACGTGGTTGATAATGTTCCAGCGGGAGTAGTTCATCACTGATTATAAAGTATGAACAATCCATAAATCTCTTGATTTTCTTCTCATTATTTCTCAATAGTATTTGATCTTTTCTACTTTACGTCTTATTTTTACTTTCAGTTTAACTTCCAGTTCATTCTTAGTTTCTTACAAGTTAAAACAATGAATCTTTACATTAGTTTCTTACAAGTTAAACAATGAATCTTTTTTACACCTCCTTAACATTCAACAGGCTTTTTTTTAAATAACTGGTTTTCAATGAATTTTTACCATTTGAATTGGGGGTTTTTGACTTTGTATGTTTCCTATTAGGAGTGAATTTGGGTGTAATTTTTAGGAAATTAAGGGCGAAATAGAATTAAAAACGGGGGAATTAGGACTAAATTCTGGAATAACTATTTTTAAAGGTTTGAACTACTATTAAATTAGGGAAAAACGTGAAATTATTTAAAAGGAGGTAATATTGAAAGTTATTGGATAAATATGGATTTTTTAAGGATTATATGTCCCGATGAAAGTGAGGATTTGGATTTAAAAAAATCATCAAATTTGCTTTTTACCGCCTCCTTAATCCTACTGGAGGGACATTCAATTTAATGAACAGATATGAGCAATAAAATCATTTCAACGACTTAAAGAGCTTTAAAATTTATTAAAATTACAAGATTTTATACAACAAAGATCTAGGTTCGCTATTTCTGGACCTGATTGTTTTTCTATTATTTGGAGGTGAAATAATGGATCTCTACAAATTAGCTTTAAATAACATTAGAAGAAGAAAACTCAGAAGTGGCCTGACCATGCTGGGGATAATAATCGGTGCCGCAATGCTCATGGTGCTTTTGGGGCTAACTGCCGGGACAACCACGGCTATCAAAGATGAAACAAATGCGTACATGTATGATATAGCAATTTCTCCAGAATCTACCTCTGGAACTTATTTAATGGATAGTCAAACCATATCCCAGGTAGAGAAACTGTCAAATCTCCATGATTTCCGTGAGGTAACTGCTTTCTCTGAAGATATGAATAGCACTAAACTGTTTTTCGAGGGAGTCAATAACTGGAAGGATGCTAAAATAATAAACGGAACTCAAGGTGTTGTAGTTAACCAGGAAGCGGTTCAAAAGTTGGGTTATGGTATTGGAAGTAAAATAACAGTCAAAGGCAAGGAATTAACTGTGACTGGAATATCTAAAGAAGCACAGGCGCCTTATGTTTACATAGATCAGAAAACAGCCAGGCAAATGGCTGGTGATCAGGTAGCTGTTATCTATGCCAGTACTGATGGAGACCCAAAAACAGTTGCTGATCAGGTTAAAAAACAGGTAAGTGGAGTTTCAGTGGAAACCAAATCAGATAAAGTCAAAGATATCCAGGAAATGACTGATCAGGCCCTGCTATTCATGGGATTCATCGCCAGTGTTGCCCTGCTGGTGGGAATCATAAGTGTGATCAACACCATGCTAATCAGTGTCATGGAACGAACCAGGGAACTGGGAGTATTAAAAGCCATAGGTTTCACTAACTGGGAAATAAAAGGAAGCATACTCTTTGAATCAGGCCTTTTAGGATTTTTCGGAGGAGTTATAGGTGTGGTCCTGGGAATTATTGGAATATACGGGGTTGCCAATGCACTGAAACTAGCAGACTATATTCCTGGAATGATGCCAGTATGGTTAATTTTAGGAGTTATTGCCGGTGCTACCATTTTAAGCGTACTAGCAGGACTTTACCCTGCTACTAAAGCTTCTAAACTACAGGTTGTGGAGGCGTTAAGGAATGACTAATCATATACTTGAATTTAAAGATGTTTGGAAAACCTATCACATGGGCGACTCGGATGTTAATGCCCTTGCAGGTTTAAACATGACACTGGAAGAAGGTTCATTCACTGCAGTCATGGGGCCCTCTGGATCTGGTAAATCCACATTCCTGCACGTGGCAGGGATACTGGATACTCCTTCTAAAGGATTATTCCGGATAAAAGGAAGGCAAACCAGTGAATTATCAGTCAAAGAACAGGCAATTCTTCGGAGAAATGAGATTGGATTCATATTCCAGAGATTCAATCTCTTGTCTCAGCTTTCTGCCCTGGAAAATGTCACTTTACCCATGATCAATGAGGATTCTGAAAAAGCAAAAATGATCTTAGATAAAATGGGCTTACATGATAAGTACCATAAATTCCCCAACCAGCTTTCCGGTGGAGAACAACAGCGAGTTGCAATTGCCAGAGCTCTTATAAACGATCCATCAATCATTCTGGCTGATGAACCCACTGGAGAACTTGATACTGCCAATGCCAATTCCATAATGCAGGTATTGCAGGATTTAAACCGTAATGATGGGGTGAGCATCGTAATTGTAACTCACAACCAGGCATCTGCCGATTTTGCTGATGAAATAATCCATATGCAGGATGGTAAAATGGTCAAAGTAGATAGAAAATAGAAAAAAGTTTTGAATTGCCCTACTGGCAATTATTAAACTTTTTTTTTAAATATTTTTTTGCTTTAAAATAAAAGTCTGAATAAAGAATAAATCGATCTGGATATCTATTCTCATAACATTAAAGTTTCAGGTTAAAATATGTACTTAAATTCATTACATTCAGTTTTTAACACAATTTTTGTGATGATTTTCCAGAAAGTGCTAGTTTCACCACGCATATTACAGTTTGCTATCCTAATAATCAGCTTTGCAAACATGATCTGTTTAACTAGGATAATTCAAATCTACGGGGGACAGTACAGGGAAGTGAAATCAAAATTCACCCTTATTCTGGTACTGTTATTCCTAGTGTTCATGGTTCAAAACTTTCTTTTTACAGTTTATTTCTTATTATATTTGCCTAAAAGTTGCCTTGATGCAATTGGGCCTCTTTTATTTTTGGGTTGTGAATTCATAGTTTTAACCCTATTTTTAAAGGGGAGTCAGAAACCAAATCAGCTAAACTCCTAATTTATTTAATAATGGTAAATGTATTTATAGCACGTTATGTAATCATAATCAGTCATAATGATATTATTGGCCTTTTATAACGAATAAACATGCTAGGGATGAACATAGAATGTTATTTTAGTTATTGAAATCATAAATTTAATACATAAATTTAACTAAAAGTTTTTCTTAATCCAAGGAACTGTGTGATCTTATGAGAAAACTGCTCTGGTGGCTGATAGCTGGTTCAACAGGAGGGCCAAATCGGGCTAAGATCATCATGGCATTACACCAAAGGCCTTGCAATGCTAATCAGCTTTCAGAAGCTCTAAATTTAAATTATAAAACTGTAAGACACCATATTAAAGTTCTGGAAGAGAATAATGTAATCACATCTGCGGGTAAGAAAAAGTACGGTGAAGTGTACTTCCTTTCTGATGAGATGGAAAAAAATTATAACACATTCCAGGATATCTGGGAAGAACTGGAACGAAATTCAGTTGGAAATTAAAGATTTTTCATAACAAATTTTTATTATATAGATGGTTTAAGGATTTAAGCTTATAAATTGGTTTAAGGGGAAAAATATGACTTTAGCGGAATACGGGCAGTTTGGTGGTGCGGTAATCTACGTGGCGGTGGCAATTGGAATTGCAAATGTTTGCCTGCTATTTGGATTATTGTATTCCTACTGGAAAACATATCACCAGGTCAAATCTAAATTCACAATAGGATTATTGTATTTTTCCACTTTCCTTCTGTTACAGAATATTTTATCCACCATATTCTTGGCATTGCCCCTTTTTGTATCGATAGAATTCCATGGATCTGAAATTGGTGGGCCTAGATTACCTTTATTTTTAATTAACATAGTCCAGCTCATTGCACTATCAATCCTCTTCAAAATTACTCGTGAATAGGTGATTTCGAGTTGGTTTTAGGGAATGATTTTTAGTTAGTGGAATGTTAGATTTAGTGAATTTGTGCATAAATTGTGCATAATTTTCCCCTCTTTATTGCCTGAATTCGGCATAATCATTTAATAAACAACTTAAATAGAAAGAACTATGTCTTACTTAAAGCTGATCCTAAAAAACCCCTTTAGGAATAAAACAAGAGGTGCACTTGCAATTGTGGGGATTGCAATTGGAATCATGGTCATAGTGGCCCTGGGCATGGTTGCAGGTGGTCTTAAAGCGTCAACAACCACCACCCTCAAAGCAGGAGCTGCTGAAATCAATGTAATGCAGACTGGTTCTGGTAACTTTGGATCAGGAAGGATCAATGAGACCCGGGTCACGGATTTACAAAGCATATCCGGAGTTAAAGAAACTGCTGGATTACTGAAAGCAACCAACACATCCACCAGTGGATCATCAATATCTACAGGTTCTACCGGGACATCCACTGGAACAACTAGCTCAGGATCTGAAGGTCCAAACAGTTTCGGCGGACTTTCAGTGACGGGTATGAATCCAGATAAACTAAGCCTTGCAGGAATTGAGAACGTAACTGGATCTTTATATTCTACTAACAGTGAAAATGAAGTTATAATCGGCAAAACTGCTTCCACAAATCTCAACAAAACGGTGGGAGACACAATCAATTTATTCGGGAAAGATTTCACCATCACTGGAATATACGAGACTGGGAGCTTCATGACTGATGGGGGAGTGTTCATGTCCCTCACCACTCTGCAGAACCTCACCAGCAACAACAACACAGTGAGCACTATAGCGGTGAAGCTCAATGAAAATGCCAACACCACTGAGGTAAGTAAATCAATTGAAACGTCCTATCCCAATGAGCTGTCTACAACCACTGCCGAAGCAACGGCTAACAGAATGAACAGTGCACTCAGCACCATAGATGCAGCCACATGGGCCATTTCCCTCCTGGCAATTATAATTGGTGCTGTTGGAGTGATTAACACCATGATAATGTCAGTGTTTGAAAGAACAAGGGAAATAGGTGTCCTGAAAGCAGTGGGATGGAAAGAAAAAAGAATCCTGGGAATGATCCTGGGTGAATCAGTGGTTTTAACCCTAATCGCTGCAGTGGTGGGAACCATAATCGCAGTGGTAGGAGTAGTAGTATTACTGGCATTCTCCTTTGGAGGAGTGATACAACCATCCTTTGCACCAGAAATATTCATGGAAGCATTCTTGGTTGCATTTGTCGTGGGAATAATCGGTGGATTGTACCCGGCTTACAGGGCATCCCGACTATCACCAACCGAGGCGCTGCGCTATGAATAATCAACATCATGGGGAGAAAAATATGGATAATGGGAAGAACGTCATTGAAATCCACGATCTTAAAAAAAGCTACGATGATGGAACGATTAAAGCATTAAACGGTCTGAACCTGGAAGTGAAGGAGGGAGAATTTCTATCCATAATGGGCCCCTCTGGTTCTGGGAAATCAACACTCCTCAACATGATTGGAGCACTGGATGTGGCTGATGAAGGATCGATTCGTGTGGCCGGTATTGACCTCATGAAGACCAAGGAACTGAGTGAATTCCGCTCCAAAGAGATTGGCTTTGTCTTCCAGATGCACAACCTGATACCCAACCTCACTGTCTTGGAAAACGTGGAAATACCCATGTATGAAACAGATCTATCCAGTGATCAGATGAAGCAGAGGGCACTGGAACTTTTAAAGGCAGTAGGCCTGGAAGATCGGGCAGATCAGATACCCACCAAGCTCTCAGGTGGGCAGCGCCAGAGGGTGGCCATTGCCAGGGCACTGGTGAACCGTCCCTCCATAATCCTGGCTGATGAACCCACCGGTTCTCTGGACTCCCAGACCGGGGATGTGATCCTGAAACTCCTACGTGACCTGCATGAAAAGGAAAATGTGACCCTGGTAATGGTAACTCACGAGCCCTATGTGGGAAAAATGGCTGAAAGGATTGTAAACGTGCTTGATGGGAAGATACAAAACTAGAATTGAAATAACTTTTAAAAAGGTGAATTTCTGCCTCCAATGGAATTCACCTCAAATTTTTTTATTTACAGTTCATGATTCATGGTTGATACAATGATAACGGGAGAAATTGGTTTATCACTGATTATTGTGGCAGTTGCCATTGGAATTGCAAACATTATTCTGTTAATGTTTTTACTCAAAACATACTGGAAAACATATAAACAAATAAAATCAGGATTCACCATAGGTTTGGTGTATTTTGCATCGTTTCTCCTCCTCCAGAATATGGTATCCACTATTTTTATCGCTTTATTATTTGTAATCCCTGTTGATGCTAACATTTCGGAATTACATGGTCCTAGATTGCCTTTATTCATGATTAACCTGGTGCAACTAGTGGCACTATCTATACTGGTTAAGATAACAAGGGAATAATAAAGGAAGCACACAATATCATATAACAAAACTTTAATGAAGGAGGATATCATGGAGATATCAGTTATACTGGCTCACCCTTACCCTAAAAGCTTTAACCATGCTATTTACCAGACAGTCCTGGATTGTTTGAAGGAAAATGGACACCAGGTTCATGCCCACAATCTTTATGAAGAAAGGTTTAACCCTCTCCTTGAGGGTCCTGAACTTGCCACTGGTGAAACATCCGATCCAATGGTCATAAAACATCGTCAGGAGATAACCAAGGCCAATGGTATCATCATTATCCATCCCAACTGGTGGGGTCAGCCCCCAGCAATATTAAAAGGGTGGACAGACCGTGTGCTTAGATCAGGTGTGGCCTATCAGTTTGAAGAAGGGGATGATGGTTCAGGAGTACCAGAAGGTTTACTGGTAGCAAAAGCAGCCATTGTATTCAACACTTCCAACACCCCTGGAGAAAGGGAAAAACTAATTTTTGGCGACCCACTGGAGAGGATATGGAAAGAATGTGTTTTCGATTTCTGTGGAATAGATAATTTTCACCGGAAAATGTTCAGGGTAGTGGCCAGCAGCACCCCAAAAGAGCGCCAATTATGGTTAAATGAAGTTAAAGAAACTGTCAATAATCATTTCCCGGAAAACGGATTTTAATTTTTTTTTATTATTTATGGGTTAATATCTTGAACCAAAGTAAGTTAATAACAGATATAGTGGGATAATGTCTGAAATTTGTTTAAATCAAGTAGGTTTATTGATAACTAATTATAAATAAATTATAATAATAATCAGAAGAGAAAAAGAATCAAAAAGGGGCTTTATTATGCTGCCACTGGTTACTATTTACAATGCAGTGAGTTTAGATGGGAGAATAACAGGTTTTAATGCGGATGTGGAGCTTTATTATGAGTTAGCTTCTAAGTGGGATGTGGATGCAGTTTTAATGGGCAGCAGCACCGTACTTACTGGATTTGGTGTCAAACCTGGAGAAAGACTTCCAGAATCTGAGGATGCCTTCCAACCAAGGGTGAGGGATCCTGAGGATGATAAGCCTTTACTGGTAGTTCCGGATAGCAGAGGACAGATTCGTGTTTGGAATGAAATTCTAAAAATGCCCTATATCAATGATGTTTTGGTGTTATGCAGTCGATCCACTCCTCAAGAGTACTTGGACTTCTTAGATGAACGGTACATAGATTATCTGGTGGTGGGATACCAGCAAGTGGACCTGGAAAATGCCTTGGAAGAACTTAACACCAAATTTGGGGTTAAAAAGGTAAGGGTGGATAGTGGTGGTGTTTTAAATGGAATATTACTCCGGAAGGGTTTGGTAGATGAATTACACCTCCTCATACACCCGGAACTAGTGGGTGGAAATGCACTCAATTCTATTTTTCAGGAATCCAATCTGGATGAAGGGGAGACTCCCATCAAATTGTCTCTGGAGGGAGTGGAGAAAATTAAGGATGATATCATCTATATCCGGTACAGAATCTTCAATGGGATGTTTAAATAATGGTACTGAATCTCCCGTGATTGTTTAAATAATGGTACTGAATTTTCAGTGGATTGTTTAGATAATTATAGAATTTCTCGGTGGATTGTAAACATTAATACGAGTAAAATTGGTTGGAAATAATTAGTAAATAATATGGGTACTTAAAATGCTTTCTTTAATACAAAAAGACAATTTAAATGATTACTTAGAACTTTCAGAAGTAGTGGATTACAATAATCCTGAAATCCAGTTGAAAGCTCGGGAACTGGCGCAGGGTCTGGAACAGGTCGAAATGGCAAAAACTATTTATCACTTTGTAAGGGATGAAATTGACCACTCCTTGGATATTGGGAGTGATGAAGTGACCTGCAGGGCATCAGAGGTTTTAAAAAAAGGCCATGGCTTATGCTTTGCAAAATCAAATTTATTAGCTGCACTTTTAAGATTCATGGAGATCCCCACTGGATTCTGCTATCAGACACTGACTCATGAAGATGGTTTTGTTATCCATGGTTTGAACGCAGTTTACTTAAGTGGTGAATGGTTCAGATTGGATGCCCGTGGAAACCGCGATGATGTGGATGCCCAGTTTTCCATGGATAACGAGAAACTGGCTTTTTCTACTCTGGAAGAAGGAGAAGATGATTATCCATATATATTTTCTAAACCCGATAAACGGGTTGTAAATGCATTAAGTACTTGGGGCAGTGTTGATGAGGTAATGAAAACTATCCCTACTGCCCTTTAGCTTATACAACTGATAAGTATATTTTTATATTTTTTTTAGTTCTTTTTATTGGTATTTTTATCAGGGCTTCTTTTATTAGGTTAAATCCTTAGGTTATGTCATAGGTTATGTCCTTTTTTAGAATTTCCTTTTTTTTGAGTTATTCAACATTAAATGTACAGATTTATCCTATGAAGTTTTAAATAGTACTCCAACGTTAACTTATTTATAACTTTAATTAGTCTAGAGATATCGAAGTGATCAAATTGATTAATTCAGGGTTATTTAGATGTAATTTCAGGGGTTATTTAATGAGTAATAGAGGTTATTTCAAATGAGAGATGATTACGTTCATGGCTATTCCGAAAGAGAAGCAGTAAGGCTGGTTGATCAGGCAAAAACACTGGCTCCCCTCATGCATCACGACACCAGGTATTCTAAAGGGAGTAAAGTGCTGGAAGCTGGTTGTGGTGTGGGTGCTCAGACCATAACCCTGGCTAAAAACAGCCCTCAGGCGGAAATAACTTCGATAGACATATCCACCTCATCCCTAAATCATGCTAAAGCTTTAATTCAAAGTGAAGGAATTACAAACGTCCAGTTCCAAACCGCAGATATAATGGAACTTCCTTTTGATGATGAAACCTTTGACCATGTGTTTATATGCTTTGTCCTGGAACATCTCCCGGACCCGGTAGGGGCTCTATTGAGTTTACAGAGGGTCCTCAAAAAAGGAGGTTCCATCACAGTTATTGAAGGAGATCATGGGTCCTGTTACTTTCATCCCGAAACTGAAGAGGCAGTTAAAGCATGGCAATGCCTTATCAAGGTTCAAAAGGACCTAAACTGCAATCCATTAATGGGAAGAGAACTTTATCCACTCTTAAATGAAGCTGGTTTTGAAGATATCCAGATAGATCCTAGAGTGGTTTATGTGGATGAAAGCAAGGGTGAACTGGTGGATGGATTTATTAAAAAGACCATTATTGCCATGGTGGAGGGTGTTAAAGACCAGTCCATTGATTCTGGACTTATAACTCCAGAAACATGGGATAAAGGAATTCAAGACCTACACCTGTCTGCAGAACCATCCGGAACATTTTTCTATAATTTTTTTAAGGGAACGGCAAAAAAATAGCATACATTTAAAAACTTGCACAAATCAGTAAATCATTAGGTTAATCCTTATTTTTCATATTTTCAATATCAACTTTTTTTAAGCACTTTCTTTCAATTTAAATGCACTTTCTGTCAAGATTTCTAATTTTCTATTAATTATTAATCAAGATTTAATTTTAAATCAAGATTTTTTATATTAAGATTTTTATCAAGTATCATTTTTCAATTAACTAGATCAAAGTTCATATTCCTGATTCATCATATTTTAATAATGTAGAAGGAGATTAACATGAGCAAATTCGAGAAATCAGAATGGTCTGAAAGGGAACATGCACAGGAATTCATGGAAAATGCAGATATCTATATACTGGAACGAAAAAGGCTATTTGAAATCTTAAAATCATTTTATCGGTATTTTTTAGGTAATAATCGATCAAAAAAGCCAGTAAAGGTTTTGGATCTTGGATGTGGTAATGCTGCAATTACAATGGAGTTATTAAAAGAAGATAACAAAATCAATGCCACTCTGGTGGATGGGTCGCTGGAAATGCTTAAAAATGCCCGGGTAAATCTAAAAAATTATAAAGACATGAATTTTATCCATAAAACATTCCAGGAATTGCTGGAGAATGAATCACAGGATAACACATCGCAGAATAATGGATCACAGGATAACAATTTCATACCCGATGAGTTTGATCTGGTGGTTTCCTCTCTGGCCATTCATCATATCTCAACTGCAGAAAAAAAATCACTTTTCCAGTACATATATGACCATCTGGCATCCGGTGGATTCTTTTTAAACATTGAAACTGTAAAGGCCCCTGTAGATGAACTGGAGCAGTGGTACCGCGTACTCTGGAGTGAATGGATACGTGAAAATCAGGCTAAACTGGATACAAAGAAGAGCTTTGAATATCTGCCAGAACAGTACAAGGATAACCCCGACAATCATCCCGACACACTGCAAATCCAGTTAGATGCACTGGAATCAGTTGGATTCTCCCGTGTGGATTGCTATTACAAGTATGGAATATTCTCCATCTATGGGGGAATGAAAAAATAAATCCAAGTAATCAACTCAAGAACTGCCTATAATTGAATATAATTTTAAATTATAGTTTCAAATCATAGATTATAATCAAATCATAGATTTAAAATAAATGGATTAATTAAAAGAAAGTGAATTAACATTCCATTTAATAAATTAATCGAAAAAAGGGAAGAACATACATGAAAAAAATTGGATGCATTGGCTACGGTGCCATGGGGAGCATGATTATCAGGGGTATACTTTCATCTGGAGTTTTAGCAGAATCTGATCTCATCATCACCACCCGCACCCTTCATAAATTAAAAGATTTAGAGGAAGCATATCCTTTAGTGGAGATAGCTCCAGACAACATAACTGTGGCACGGAAATCACAGAAACTATTCATATTCGTTAATACAGGCCGGGTTAAAGAATTACTGGAAGAAATAAAGGATCATCTCTCGCATAACACCCACATCATCTACATTGCTGCGGGTTTAACCATGGAAAATGTTGAAAAGATTTTTCCAGGAAGTATAAGTAAGGTAATTCCCAGTTTAACCTCCGAAGTGGGGGAAGGAATCTCTCTGGTAGCCCATAATAAACAAACAGATGATGTTGATGCCGAGTTTGTGGAAAAAATCTTCAAAGCCATTGGGGGAATAAAAATAGTCAAAGAGGGCCAGTTTGGTCTGGGAGCTAATTTAACCAGCTCGGCCCCGGCATTCATATCTTTAATCATGATGAAATTCACAGAATCTGCCTTGAACGAAGGGCTTTTCACCCAAAAAGAGGCGGAGGAAATGGTTAGAGAAACTCTATATGGAACAGCGAAGCTTCTCCAGAAAACAGATACGACATTTGAGGATGTTATCACCAAGGTGGCAACCAGGGGTGGCATCACCGAAGAAGGACTGGATTTGCTGGACCGTGGATTGCCTCATGTATTTGATGAACTCTTTGATATCACCCTGAAAAAATATGAAAAACTTGAGAACGAATTACACACCGAATATGTCCAATTGAATTGATTAGATTGATAATGGGAGATTTAAGTGGATTGGTAAAGTTTGGTTGCGGTTGATTTAATGAGGATATGAAATGGTTTAAGGTATTAAAAAGAAAGAGGCAAAGAACATGGAAACTTCTGAAGCGATTGTCAATAGGAGGAGTATAAGGAAATTCAAAAGTGATCCTGTTCCAGATGAGCATGTCACAGCTTTGATTGAAGCAGCTAGATTGGCTCCTTCCGGTTGTAATGCTCAGCCTTGGCGTTTTAAAATAGTTAAAGATCTAAAAACCAGGAATAAACTGGCAGAAGCAGCTTACAACCAGTCATTCATTGCCCAGGCCCCGGTGGTCATTGTATGTTGTGCAGATGTTTCCGGATATATTGAGGGTTCTTCCTCTGGAATTCAGGATTTGGGTAAAATAGGTGCAGTGGAAGATGAGATCGTTAACATAATCTGTGCAAATATAAATGAAACCAAAAAGATGGAAATAAACGAAATTGGACCACGTATAGCAGTTAATGTGGCAATAGCAGTTGAACACATGGTTTTAAGAGCACTGGACTTTAACCTGGGGACTTGTTGGATCAGGGCGTTGGAAGAAGATAAAGTTAAGGAAATCTTCAACTGGGATGAAAACATTTATGTGGTGGCTTTACTTCCATTAGGGTTTCCTGCTGAGGAACCAGTTCCAAGAACCAGGTTGAAACTAGAAGATTTATTATTATAACATTTTACCCGGATTTATTCTTTATTCCAGTGTCCTAATGCAGTTTCATAAAGTGCGTATATAATTACCAGGTAAGCAATGGATCTAATGGTCAGAAGGAAAATATTAGAGCTTTTCACTCCTAGTATGATAGCTAAATGAGCTATACCAAAAAGACCAAAAGTTATGGCTATATACAGAGCAATTAAGCTCTCTTTTTTATGATACTCCCAGTAACCTAAACCAACAATTATTATGCAGAAAAACAGGTTCAAAATAGTTACGGGATCCAGTATTATTGTCATGATGGAACCTCCTATGCGAATTATTTCTATCTCTGGAAATGTTAATAAGTTTTTTGATAACCTAGAAAGTGGATGATGAGTAATAAATCATTTATAGTAGAATTAACTTATACATTTCTTAGAACTGGGATAAGGTGCCAGTAATCGTTAAAGTATAGGATTTGAGAAGATGAAGATCATAACCTTATTTGCAATATTAGTCGTGCTAATGATGGGGGTTGTTTACGGGGTTATGTTTGCAACTGGCGGAGAAAAAGCCGATATGAATGGTAAAATAATAGGTATATGTCACGCTGATCCTCAGGATGAAAATAACACTCAGGATTCTATTTTAGTTGAAGGATTGATCAGTGGAAATAGTCAAACCCATAATTTATCGGTTAAACTCAACAAGGAAACAGTAGTGGTCAAAAAGAATGGAAACCAACGTGAAAATGCCTCTTCAACCGATCTAAAAACTGGTGATAACGTGGCAGTAATGTTCACAGGGCCCTTCGTGGATTCCTACCCTCCCCAAACCACAGCCAAAGAAATTATCATAACTCCATCTTAACCACAAATACATCCCAATTATATTTTTTTACCATGATTTCGTAATTAATAGGAATAATAAGCTAACTTTCTGAAAATATCTCTGTTATTGACAATAGGATACTTTTAATTGGAATTAATTAAATTAAAACTCTTTCTATGCATTTTAGTGACCTACCAGTTTTCCATTGTTTGGACAGTTTCCTCCGTAAGGTTTAAATAGCAACAATACAATACGTATCTAATGCGCCAAGGTAGCTTAGAGGCGAAGCGGTGGACTGCAGATCCATTACACGGGAGTTCAAATCTCTCCCTTGGCTTTAAATCATTTAAAAGGTCATTTAAGAAGGCCAATCCTTAGGGGTCATAGTGTAATCTGGCTATCATCTGGGACTCCAGTTGTCTTTGAAGAAACGCGCGCTCTGACGTTAGGTATATACAATCGGATGATGATCGATTGGAGTACTGAGACAAGAGAAATCCTAGGATCTGGGTTCAAATCCCGGTGACCCCATTCACTTTTTTTATGTATTTTAAAAAAACCATTTAGCATTCCTAAACTTTTATCAGAAAAGATAAATTTTTTATCAGAATAAAATAGTATCAGGATGTGAAGCTGTTGCCTAAAATCAACGACATCATTGTAATTGAAGGAAGGGGAAATGACTCCAATGTCTATGTATTTGAAGATATCATCGTAGATACTGGGACCGGTCAGAACATGGATTACATCTTAAAATCCATTAAAGAAGCAGGATTCAGTGTTGATGATTTATCTCTTATTGTAAACACCCATAACCACTACGACCATGTCGGTGGTAACAGTTACCTGGATCTGGAAGTGGCCATGCACCAAAATGATGCTCGGGCCCTGGAAGAGGGAGATCAAGATGTTCTCCTGGCTACCATGTTTGGAAAGACCATGGAAAAAATGGAAGTAAGCCGTAAACTAAATGAAGGGGATAAAATTCATGATTTTGAAGTGCTACTCACCCCAGGTCATACCTCAGGCAGTATATGCCTTTACGATGGTGAAACCCTGATTTCAGGGGATACCGTGTTCTCTGGTGGGGGTTTTGGCCGTGTGGATCTGGGTGGGGATATGGATGACATGAGAAAATCCCTGGAAAGGCTCAGTAAACTGGATATACAGTATCTTCTACCTGGTCATGGCCCAGCAGTAGATGATGGGTCCCGTCATGTTAAACTGGCCCGTGAAATGTCAACAGGATATTATTAGGGATTTATTTTCAAATTAAGGGTTTATTTTTAAAAGAAAATTTATTTTAAATTAGGTATGCTAAAAGATTTGAGGGGAATGGATGCAACTATCATCCGATTTTTTTTGTTTAAGGCACAAGCACTGATAACTCACCGGCTTCATAATGGTTCCCGATAAGATCAGAGTAGGTCAAATTCCACACAGAATCTGTCTTAGTTGCGTTTATGGTTGTATGAGGGAAGTTCCAGTTGAACTTTTCCACTTCAGGGAGAGTATTAGCATATTTTATAGCCTCCTGTGCAGATTCATAGCTCCCGTTGTTAACAGTGAGGTTTTGGACCTCTCTCAAATTGGAAGACTCTTTTTGCAGGGTGTTGTAGGTGAAAACCTGATATTTACTACCACCGTCACTTTCAACCACAGTCCAGGTGAACATATCTGAGGTCGGATAAGCAGTTATCTGGTTGTAACCATCACTTAGGGTCTGACTCTGGAGGGTATCCATTTTTTCATAGGCACGTATCCCCCCAAAGGAGATGAGCATGATCATAAATCCCACCAGGGCAATTTTTTTGTATTTGGGATCCAGACGCAGGTAAAGAATGATGAGCACGGCCAGTGCAACAATTGCAGTGACCAGATCAGTGTAATAGTAAAGGTTGGCAGTGTAACGGGTCAGAGAAAAGGGATAAAATAGAGGTATGCCCCCGGTGGTCAAGAAGTCCAGGAAAAGATGAGTGAGAACACCAAAATATGCTAAAAGTACGTTACGCTTATTGAATTTGATTTTAATATCTCTTCTGATTAAATGGCTGATAAAACCATTTACTGATGGTCTGGATATGATATAAATGAATATGATAGCAGTTACCAGTCCGAAGATGAAACTATGGGTGATTCCTCTGTGAGTGAATATGAAGAGTTCAGGGACCAGGAAACCAACAGCAAAGAAGATTACATCAAAATCTACTGAGATTCCTCCAAAACCCCCTGAAAGCCGGTCTTTAACGCCAAAACCTTTGACCTTTAAGAGGGTCAAAATTGCAAAGGGCACGATGAAGTGGGTGAAAAGATCCATAATACTACTTCTTTCAAGTTATTTGTCCTTAAAAAATCTTATAGATCAGTTTTCCATTAGATGCTCTGATCAGTTTTCCATTAAATATCTGTATTATCCTTTAAAAAATTATCCTTTAAAAACATCCCATAGGCCTTTTAAAAGTACCAGTGCGGGTATAATTTCAATTCGACCAATCCACATGTTAAATATCAGGAAAAGCTCTGCAACATCTGGCATGTTGTAGGATACTATCCCCATGGAAAGTCCCACATTTCCCTGGGCTGATGCAACTTCAAACAAGGAATTGATCCCACCATAACCATAACTCATAAGCACTAACCAGCTAATAAATATAAAAAACAGGTATATGAAGGTGTAACTTCCAGCTTCCCTGATTTCCACATCTCCCACGGGTTTTCCACTGATCTTACGAGGGATGATTGAACCTTGAGGTGATAATATTTTTTTAATCTCCCAGTAAAGTCCTTTAACCAGGGTAACCACCCTTATCAGTTTAAGGGCTCCGGTAGTGGAACCAGCTGACATACCAATGATCATAGCTGCTAAAAGAATTACCTTGGCATAATCTGACCAGTTGATCATGGTGCTTACTGGTTGAATATTAGATCCAGTACAGCTCAAAGCAGATATGACAAAAAAAGCAGAATCCATGGATGTAAAGTGAGCGTTAACAATTAAAAGAATGTAAAACACACTAATAACAATTATCATTGCCTGAAACTGGATATCATGAAAAACATCAATAGCCCGTCCCTTTAACGCTTTGTAATGAACCAGGAAACTGGTACCACCCAGGATCATCAGGATCATGGTGACAATATAAATGGCATTGCTGCCGTAGGCCCCAATGTTATTATTCTTAATGGACATGCCTCCGGTGGAAAGGTTGGTGAAGGTATTGTTAATGGCATCAAACAGGTTCATCCCTACGATCACGTAGAGTACGATACCTAAAATTGTGTATAAGAGGTATATCCACCAGATAGTTTTTACTGTCCCGGTTATACTGGGTTTTATTTTTTCTTCACGTGCTTCTGATTTGTACAACCTGGCTGCAGCTGTTCCGGGCCTAATTAAAACACCTATAACTACAATCACAACTCCAAGTCCACCAACCCATTGCATAAGGCTCCTTAAAAATAGAATGGATTTGGGTAGGATTTCTACATTGGCGTAAATGCTGAATCCACTTCCACTCCAGGCAGACATACTTTCAAAATAAGCATTCAAAAAATCTATGTTGGTTGAATACATCAAACAGAAACTGCCAATAAGAGCGGCCCAAAGCCAGGCCAGGGATGCAATGATCATTCCATGTTTGAGCTTTAAAAGGTTAAAATTAGCAGGCAATCTTCTTAAGAAAGCTCCAACTAATATTGAAAAGGCTCCGAAGGCTAAAAAACCAATATAGTCATTTTCACCATATATTAGGGCTATTATTATGGGTATGAGTACTACTATACCTGTGCCCTGCATTATCATGCCTAAAGGATTGGCAATTAAAATTAGATCCTTCTTCCCAAGATAATTTCTCATATAATCAGAAGATGGTCAATCTCATATATAAATCTCACTAAGGACAGATTTAGAATTAAATTGTCTTTAAATGGTTTAAAATTTAAAAAAAATATTCATATGAAGTGTATTCATATGAAAAGGTTTCATGGCTTTAATAGAAAATTATTGGGATGTTCAGATGGGGTTGTGTATTATGTGCTTTACATGAAAAATATAAAAAGGAGAAAATGGACTTACTGCCAGTTAGCATCAACATCACTCACATTGGATCACTCTTGACACAATAGGGGCAGTTAAAAATATCCATTTTCGCTAATTGGCTTATTTTTTATCTTTTTCCATGACTTCCAGTTCAGATCCCAGGAAATCTTTAATATCCCTTATACTGTTCAATAACTGGGCAGGGAATACTATGGTGGAGTTTTTCTCTGCAGCGATGTTACTTAAGACCTGCATTATACGGAGTTGCAGTGCCACAGGATGTTCAGTTATAATGTCTGCAGCTTCACCCAGTTTACCTGCTGCGAGATATTCCCCTTCAGCAGATATGATCTTGGCCCTTTTCTCCCTTTCAGCCTCTGCCTGGAGTGCAATAGCTCTTTGCATACTGTCTGGTAATTTAATATCCTTGATCTCCACGTTGGTAACTTTAATCCCCCATGGTTCACTGTGGTCGTCTATGATTTCCTGGATCTTCTGGTTGATTTTAGGTGTTTCTGAGAGAATTTCATCCAGGGCAAACTGTCCCACCACACTACGGACAGTGGTCTGTGAAATCTGGTTAACAGCTCGGTTGTAATTTTCAATTTCAACCACTGCCTTGTAAGCATCTACCACCTTGAAGTAAGCTACTGCTGCCACATCAATGGATATGTTATCCTGGGTTATGATCTTCTGGGAAGGAATAGGCATGGTAACGATCTGCAGGGATGGTTTAACCATCCTGTCTACCAGTGGAATTATAATGCGAAGTCCTGGATCTCTGACACCAATAACCTTTCCTAATCTAAAAACAACTCCTCTTTCGTACTGGTTCACTATCCTTATGGAAAGTCCCAGTATAATCAATATCACTATGCCAATTATGATAAGGGTAAATAAATCCATCTTTTTAACCTCCGGTACTTGGATTGAAACTCATTTGTTCATTAATTATAATGTGTCCAAGTGCCTAATAAAATCATATGAAGGGGGTAATGATTAATAAGTATGGGAAATCAGAAAAAAGTAGTGAAAATCACTTTTTTGTAAATAATGGGTCTAAAATAGGTTAAAAATTAATCGTTCCTAATAAATAATGAAAAATGAGTTTAATATCTGAGAAAATTGAGCATAATCTTAAGGGTAATAACGATCACTATTTTTAATGTGAAATCATTGAAGTTATTTCTTTAAACTTTTCGAGACATTGAATTTTTCCCTAAAAAAATCAATTTAAATTAAATATCAACTAAAAATGTAAATAATAAGTTTTCATGCTTTATTTTCCATTTTTATCATTTATGGAAAGTTATATATATTCTTATAACCTAACATTTTATTGTGATTTTAATAAACTGATTTTTCATTTGATACTATTGTTTTGAGGGATGAAAATGATAGGTATAATGTCAGACAGCCACGACCATCTGAAAGCAATTAGGGCTGCAGTGGAAGTATTTAACCAGTCAGAGGTTGACATGGTGGTACATGCTGGTGATCTCATAGCTCCATTCACATCAAGAGAATTTGAAAAACTTCAAGCTCCATTAGAGGCAATTTTTGGCAATAATGATGGTGAAAGGCGTGGATTAAGGGCAGCATATGCAAAACTATGTGCACTGGAAGATTTCAAGGAATTAGAAGTTGATGGGAGAAAGATAGCAGTCATCCATGGAACAAACCAATCACTGGTGGATGCCCTTACCGAAAGCCGAAAATATGACCTGGTTATACGGGGCCACACTCATCAGATGGGAGTAGCAGAAGGCGAAACAATGGTTATCAATCCTGGAGAAACCTGTGGATATGTATCTGGTGTGAAAACAGTGATACTCCTGAACACCCATGATCTCAGCTGGGAAACAGTGCAACTTTAATCCATTTTAAAAGTTTAAATAGTTATTTTAATAAATTAGTGGATTCCGGTGTATTACAATTGATTCAGATTAATACAGTTGTTCAGATTAATTACAGTTATTCAGAATATTACAGTGGATATCAATGTTTTACTGGCAATGATTCAATGTCCAAAATATCCAATAATTGAATTTAAGAATAGTCAAATTCTCTAATAGCCATGATTTTCGTTTATTCAATGATTTCGTTTAGGAAATTGGTAGATCGGTATCCAGTGGAGTGGTGATGATTGATAAAATTTAATGAAACGGGTGAATCGGTATGAAGCATAAGACGCTGATTCTGATGCTGGCTGGTGTTGGAGTACTGGGTTTAATGGTGCTGTTTATCGGCCCGGAAAAGATTGAAAGTGCCCTTGAACAGTCCAATCCCTGGTACCTGGCACTGGCAGTTATCATTCAACTGACCATATATGGTCTCTGGACTGAAAGATGGTCAATTACCACTTCTTCACTGGATATATCCATTAAACGAAGACACCTCCTCCCGATGCTCCTGGTGGGGCTGGCCATTAACAACATCACCCCCAGTGGGAGGGGAGGTGGAGAACCAGTGAGAGCATATTTACTCAGTAAATATTCACAGTCACCATTTGAAAATGCCTTTGCAACGGTTATTGCTGATAGGGGCCTTGATACTTTTCCTTTCATAGCCCTAGCCATAATAACCATAATAATCGCGATCCTGTACATAAACCTGCCACAGTGGATGGTTATCACCCTTGTAATAGGCCTTATAATATTGATAGTTGTTTTCTTCCTGGCTCTTTACATGTCTATAAACCGTGAATTTGGTGACAGGGCTGTGCGCTGGTTTTTAAAGATTTTAAAAAGAATTTCCAGTAAAATGCACAACAGAATAGAGCAAAGAGCTATCAATGCGGTTGGAGGGTTTCAGGACAGTATGAGGGTTATGATTACCGACCGCAAGGTTCTCCTGTATGGAATACCAATTTCTTTTTTAATATGGGGCCTTGAAATCATGAGGGTTTATGTTGTATTTTTGGCGTTAAATATTAACGCGCCTCTGGAAATCATAGCAGCAGTTTTTGTCATTTCAACCCTTATTGGAATGATTCCATTACTCCCAGGGGGTTTAGGTGCTGTGGATGGTATGATGATCCTTCTCTACTCCTATGCAGGGATACCAGCATCCATAAGTGCGGCCGCCACTCTGGTGGAACGGTTGATATCTTTCTGGATGACTACCATTTTAGGAGTGGCAGTTTTACCCTACTTCGGTGCCGATGCAGTGGATAAAATGACAAAAAAACTGTAACATATCCTTTAGACACATCAATAATGTATCTCATTAATGGTAAGTAATCAATATATGATTTATTATAATCTGGAATTGGTTTAACTGGGGTATAAGTTAAATTCAAACTATTTTTACTCTTAAAATCTTTTAAATCAGCTGTATTGTCCTAAGAACAAATGGAAAAATATATAAAACCTCCAGCAATAGATCAAGTCGGTGATTATCATGGAAATAAACGGAGTAGAAATACAAGACACTTTTGCAGAAGCATTCGGTATACAAGTATCCCGACTGCTGGTAACCGCAGCAACCAAAAAACTGGCGAAGATCGCAGCTACTGAAGCCACTGGATACGGAACATCAGTAATTGGCTGCCCAGCAGAGGCAGGAATTGACTGTTACGTCCCACCAGAAGAAACCCCTGATGGCAGGCCGGGTTACATCATCATGATCTGTAACATGAGCAAGAAGAAACTGGACCACGAATTACTGGAACGTGTGGGAATGTGCATCCTCACCGCAGCAACCACCGCAGTCTTCGATGCCATGGAAAACCCTGATGAGAAAATGACCACCGGTAAAAAACTCAAATTCTACGGGGACGGTTATGAAAAAGTTACTGAAATTGATGGAAGAACCATACACTCCATCCCACTCATGGCTGGAGACTTCCTGGTAGAAGAGGAACTTGGAATTAAATCAGGTGTTGCCGGAGGAAACTTATTTATAATGGCTGATGCACCCGCATCAGGTTTACTGGCTGCAGAAGCAGTGGTAAATGCCATAGAATCAATCCCTGGAACCATCACACCATTCCCTGGAGGAATAGTTGCATCAGGTTCCAAAGTGGGCTCAAACAAGTACAAATTCCTGGGTGCATCCACCAACGAAAAAATGTGCGTAACCCTCAAGGATGATGTGGAAGGATGCCAGATCCCCACCAACGTAGACGGAGTTTACGAAATCGTTATTGACGGTGTGGATGAAGAAGCAGTCAAAGCAGCTATGAAAGCAGGTATAGAAGCAGCAGTACAGGTTCCTGGTGTTCTTAAAATGAGTGCCGGTAACTTCGGTGGAGACTTGGGCGCTTTCAAAATAAGCCTGCAAGATCTATTCTAATAATCTGAGAAATGTAGTTTAAAGGGATTTTTTCCCTTTATTTCTATTAAAAACCTTCTTATTTAACACATTTAATTTTAAACATGTTTATTAAACACATTAAATTCTTAAAATTCATTTAATATTTTATTCTATACAGAAACCAGCAGGTTCTGCACTTTCTACTATCTCCCAAATTTCTTTTTCAGGTAGATCTGCCCCTAAAAGTAAACCTGATTTATCCAGTATTTTTATAATCTTTTTAATGGTTTTAACATCCGCTGCAGAGACAGTGTGGGAGTGTATGTTTCGAGAGATATGAGACAGGGCATCTAATGATCTTCGGGCATCTGGTTTCTTATACTCCTCTTCACACCTTTTAAGGTCGTCATAATCTTTTAGGTAGAGCTTTCTCGTGACAACCTGCTCTAAGCCCGGAAGATAATGTTTTGAATCCAGTATTCTCCCCCCATTACTGATTATAATCTTTTTGTCAGAGGTTACACCAGGCTCGTGCCTCAGCAAAAGTTCACTTACCCTACCATATTCTTTGATCTTTTGGAAAATCTCTTCCTGACTTAAGTTAACTCCCAAAAGGAACCCTTTCTTCCTAAGCTCTCCTTCAACATTACTAAGACTTTTAGTATCAGGACCAGTTATACGGTGGGAATGTATTCCCCCTCCTGAAAGAATGTAAAGACGTTCCATGGCTTCCATCCTGGCAGAATCCTCTTCCAATCTTTTAAGGAATCTATCCATCTCCTGAGTATCTTTTAACCCAACTTTCCTTTTTAAGGGCTCGTGAAATCCAGGTAAATAGTATTCTATATCTTCAAGGGTGCAGCCGTGTTTTAAGATGATTTCTGCTTCTTCCCTAATATCCAGGACATCGTGGCTTTCGGTGATCTTAATTTCTGGTTTGATAACCACTTCCACCAATTTTCCGTACTTACGAGCCACTTCCTTAATTTCTTCTTCATCAAGATCCACACCCAAAAGCAAACCTTCCTTTTTAAGATCTTCTGCCACTTTTTCCAGGGTTTCTTTATCTGGTCCTGATATCCAGTGGGAGTGTATGCCGCTCACTGATTCGTAAATCCGCTCTAGGGACTTTTTTCTTTCAGGGGAGTTATCCAGACTATTCAGAAAGTGGTCTAGTTGGTCCATCTCACTAACCCCAATTTTCCGAGCCAGGGGTTCTTTGAATTCTGGTAGGTGATACTCGATGTTTTCAAGGGTGCAACCGTGTTTTAAAATTATTTCAGCTTCTTTCCTGATTTGTCTCACATCATGCATCATGGTGATCTTCATGATGGTTGGCTGGATAGCTGCGAAGTATATGTCTTCAGCACCACTACTTTCGGGTGAAATGACTTTATTAGCCCCTGAACGGTATAATCGTTTGATATTTACCTTTTTACTGGCTCGGGTGACGATCCATATTTCGGGGTGTATTTCGCGGGCAGTTAGGGTTATGAAAAGGTTATCCACATCTTCACCGGTGGTTATTATAACTCCCCTGGCCCGTTCAATACCGGCATCTTTCATTATATTTTCGTCAGTTGCATCTCCGGGAATAGCAAGAACATCCGGTTCTTCCCAGAGCTCCTGTTCAACGATTTTTTGATCCTTTTCAATGATAACAACGCTCTGGTTTCTTTTTAATAGTTCGCTATGAACTGCGCTACCTACTCTCCCGTAGCCGCAAAGGACGAAATGGTTTTTAACGGATTTTAACATCCGTCTGTGTTTTGCTCCTGATGTAATATCTTCTACAGTCATGGAAACCACCATAATTATTAAAGTAAAGGCATAAGCAATTAAACTGGCCCCTCCCAGTACCAGGGTGATCACAAAAAATTTTTGTAAAGGTGAGTGTGGGCTTATATCACCATACCCTACAGTGGCAGTGGTGATAACAGTGAAATAAATAGCGTTTATCGGGTCAAGTTTCATTATAATTGTTGATCCGATTATTCCATAAATTAACAATCCCACCACAGCAATTACTGGATATTTAATTACTGAAAAAGGAATTGAAGGAACTATGGGAATTGAAGGGCTAGGGGTCTGCAAGTCATCACCGTGATGCAACCATTATTTATTATAATTAATTCTAGTTTTATTATAACCAATTCTAATGATTTTTACTATCTGGAATGCTTAAATGTTATGGGTATGGTTAAATATCATCTTTCTTATAATTATAAATAGTGATAACATGACTCCCAAGGATATGATGGTTGCAGATGCCAACTCTGAGGCGATGGGCATTCCACGAACCTCTCTAATGGAAAATGCTGGAAACTGCCTTGCCAGAAGAATTATCAATAACATTAACCCTTGTAAAGTGGCAATATTTGCTGGAAATGGGGGAAATGGTGGTGATGGATTTGTATCTGCCAGATACCTTATAAACCATGGTTTTGAAGTTGAAGTGTTCTTTTTATCTGACCCGGCCCTCATCAAATCACCCGAAACCAGGCTGAACTGGGAAGTTCTGGAACAGATGAGTAATGGAACTAACCCACTATCACTTAACATCATCAAAGACTCCTCTTATCTTCACAAAACAGATGCAGAAGTAATTGTTGATGCTCTTCTTGGCACGGGTGTCCGGGGAAATCTTCGTGAGCCGGTATCTACTGCAGTGGATATAATCAACCAGTCCGAGGGGTTCACTGTAGCAGTGGATGTGCCTACTGGTGTTGATCCAGGTTCAGGAATGGTTGCTGATAAGGCGGTTCAGGCTGATGTAACAGTGACATTTCATAAGGTTAAGGTAGGATTGAACATTGCCAGTGTAGATTATGTTGGGAGTATTGAGGTTTGTGATATTGGAATCCCTAAAGAAGCAGAATTATTCGCCGGACCGGGAGATCTTCTGCGTATTGAAAAAAGGGATCAAAAATCTCACAAGGGTCAAAATGGAAAAGTTCTGATAATTGGTGGAAGTAAAGAGTATTCTGGTGCACCAGCTCTTGCTGCAATGTCATCCATTGCTGCAGGCGCAGATTTGGCGGTTGTAGCCTGTCCACAACAGTTATCATCGGTCATCAGATCTTACTCTCCGGATTTAATTGTCCATGGATTATCAAATGATTTTATTAATCCCCGAGACACTGAGGAGTTGATTAAACTCTCAGAAAACTTTGATTCAGTAGTACTGGGTTGTGGAATAGGGAGAGAAGAGGAAACTGCTATAGCAGTTAATGATCTGGCAGTTGAAATTGAAAAGCCAATGGTAATAGATGCTGATGCTCTGAAAATGTTGGGTCCAGGGGTTTTACCCCGTAGAATCTATGAAACTGTGATCACACCTCATGCCGGTGAGTTTCGTGAATTTTCAGGCATAACCGCTCCTCAAGATTTGCAGGATAAAATTAAGGTGGTTGCGGAGGTTTCAAGAGAGTCTGAAACCACGGTAATTTTAAAGGGAGCAGTGGATATCATAGCTGGTAATGATAAACTTAAATTGAACAGTACTGGAAATCCTGGGATGA